>CBDURX010000370.1:0-3585 GCA_965369485.1 uncultured bacterium
GATCAGATCGGCAATCTCGCGTTTCCAGGTGGTCAAGTCTTGAGGACGGAATTCCTGCAGGTGAGAGTGCCCGCAGGCTCGAGCCAGGATCTTCATCAACTCGACAGTCGCGCCGAAGAAATTTGCCAGCCGCTGAGCCGAGGCGTCCACGACCAGCCGCGCCCTCAACCGTTCCTTCTGGGTGGCGATACCGACGGGACAGTTGTCGGTGTGACAGGCACGCATGCCGAGGCAACCGATGGCCTGCAAGGCCGAGTTTGCGACTGCGACGCCGTCGGCGCCCAGGGCCATGGCCTTGACGAAGTCCGTTTCGACACGCAGACCACCGGTGATGAGCAACGTCACTTCGCGCCGGTCGCGCCGGTCGAGGTGGCGGCGCGCCCGCGCCAGAGCCGCCATGGTCGGTACGGAAATATTGTTCTTGAAGATCTCCGGCGCGGCGCCGGTCGCACCACCCCGGCCGTCGAGTATGATGTAATCGACGCCGACGGCCAGGGCGAAGTCGACGTCGTCTTCGACGTGCTGGGCCGACATCTTGAAACCGACCGGGATGCCGCCGGTAGTCTCGCGCACCTCGTCCGCCATGCGCCGATAATCCGCCACGCTTTTCAGGTCGGGGAAACGGCTGGGGCTGATGGCGGGAGTGCCGGGATCCAGGCGGCGAACCTCCGCGATCTTGCCCACCACCTTCGCACCGGGCAAGTGCCCACCGGTGCCGGTCTTGGCCCCCTGGCCGGCCTTGAAGTGGAAAGCCTGGCACTGTCTCACCGTGTCCAGGCTCCAACCGAAGCGCGCCGAGGCCAGTTCGTAGAAGTAGCGGGAATTGGCGGCCCGCTCCTCCGGCAGCATGCCGCCCTCGCCGGAGCAGATACCGGTGCCGGCCATCTCCGCGCCCTGGGCCAGGGCGACCTTGGCCTCCTCGCTCAGGGCCCCGAAGCTCATGTCACTCACGAAGAGGGGGATCTCCAGCCGCAACGGCCTGCTGGCCTTGGGCCCGACGATCAATTCCGTTGCGACCGGCTCGTCCTCCAGAAGCGGTGGGCGGGCCAGCTGGGCGGTCAGGATCTGGATGTCCTGCCAGCGCGGCAGCTCGGTCAAGGGCACCCCCATGGCCGACACCTTGCCGTGGTGTCCCAGGTTTCTCAGCCCGTTCTTGGCCAGCTCGTCGATGTACCCGTTGTACGGCTCGACCGGCGTGCCGTGGGGATCGGCGTAGAGCCCCAGGTACTCGTCCCGGCGATAGGGCTGGGGATGGGCCGCGGCCCAGGTGCTGATCTCCTCTTCATCCACGAGAACGGCGTCGGCGGCCTGGTCGATCTCGGCGGTGAACTTGGGCAGCGCCTCCGCGTTGTTGTAGGAGCTGACACCGGTGTCGTACCGGTAATCCCAGCCGTGAACACCGCAAATCAAGTCGTCGCCGGCGATGTGTCCGTCCGCCATGAGAGCGCCGCGGTGCAGGCAACGGCCGTAGAGAACAGATACCTGGTCGTCGTGACGGATCACGACCAGATCCACGTCGGCCACCAAGGCGTAAGCGGGCTTGCGGTCCTCCAGCTCGCTCCAGACTGCCACCTGTGTAGGCTTCTGCATGGTCAAGGCGTCCTCGTTTGTTGATGATGGAATTTCTGGCCTGGATTGGCTCAACCTATACTCATTCGACCGTGTTTGCCAGTTGCTGGGTCGGAGTGGTAGGGAGGTAAAAAAAACCGCCTGCTGAAACAGGCGGTACAAACATGTGACGGCAGCGGCGGTCTAGAGAACGTCCTTCAGGTTCAATCCCTGCGCCCTCAGATACGGCATCAAGCCCTTGCGGTCCACGGTCCGCATGGCACGGGTCGACATCTTGATCTTGACGGTCCGGCCGAGCTCGGGCACGAAGATCCTCTTGGTCTGGATGTTGGGCAGCTGACGCCGCTTGGTCTTGTTGTGAGCATGGGATACGTGATTGCCCGCCAGCGGTCCTTTACCTGTCAGCTTGCAACGACGGGACATGATCGTCTCCTTGCGTACCGTTACTTTTTCTCGCGATGGAGGGTATGCTTGCGCAACTTTGGATTGTACTTCATCAGCTCGAGACGGTCCGGATTATTCCTGGGATTCTTGTAAGTCGTGTAGACCGAAGTGCCCGGCGCCTCCGTACACTCGAGCGTCACTATTTTCCTGGGCCCCTTCTTGGCCATGATCGGCTCCTTGCGGCATCTAGAGTCGCTCGCTGAATATCAGTTTCTACGCTCGGACCGCATAAAATAGGGGGTTTCCACCCGAAACGCAACCCCATTCCACTTGACCGGGTGCCGTCTGCGGCGGCGGATCACCCACTCCGGCGCATGGCCTGCGTTTCCAGCTCCTCCTGGGCCTCGATGGACAACCGCGCCGTGGGCATGGCCTTCAGCCTCTCCTTGCCGATGGGCTGTCCGGTAACCTCACAAATGCCGTAAGTACCATCCTCTATGCGTACCAGGGCCGCCTCGATCTCCCGCAGGTATTCCCGCTCCGAGACCGTGGTCTGCAGAACCGTCTCGTAATGGCTCTCGTCGCTGCCTTGGTCGGCCATGTGGTTGGAGTGAGCCTTGCCGGCACCTCCGCCGGCCTCCTTCGCGGCATTCTCGATGTCCTGTGTATGGCGGGCCAGGGCACGGGTCATGCGGTCCCTTTCCGCCAGCAAGATATTCTTGAACCGCTCCAACTCTGTCTTTCTCACTGCGTTGCCTCCTCAGCAGGGTAGGTTCAAAAGAAAGGCAAGGTAATGGGAAATCGGCCAAGCGCAAGGAAAGTTTAGCTGCAGGAGGTGGGAACGGCAAGAAACTCAGGCAGCTAGCCCTGGCGGCCTTGGCTGGTGACCCGTTTATTGAGTGCCAAAGCCGTTGACATCTTCTGCTGCCCTGTACAGTCGTGATGTTCACCCCAGGAGCGCTCGGACTCACCTCGGGAATCGTGGAGGCAAACAGTTATGACCATTTCCAAAGATTTGCTGGATATCCTGGTTTGCCCGGATAGCAAGGCTCCCCTGGTACTCGACGAGGAATTTCTGGTGTCCACAGATCCGGAGAGCCGCCGCCGTTACCGCATCGAGGACGACATTCCCATCATGCTGATCGAGGAGTCGGAAGTGCTTCCCCAGGTGGAATGGCAGGCGATTCTGAACAAGCACGGCGCAAGCCCTCACCCATCGTGATGCCATCGTGATGCCACCGCGACGAGCCCACAATCTCTTCAGCCTTTTTCTCGCAGCCTGGTGCCTACTCTTCACCCCTGCAGTTATCGGCTCTGTGATCCCCCTGCAAGAGGTTGGCGAGGTCATCCGCGATCGGATCGCCCCCGAGCCCGCAGAGGTTGTCTGCCGCGGCGAGTTACTCTGTGGATCAGCCGTCCTACCCGAGTTTTACGCCCAGCGGAACTATGAATCCGCCTGGTTCTCGGCCTGGGGTCTGCAACCGCTTGTCGCCGATCTGGTGGAGGCGATACGCGCCGCTACTGCCGAAGGGTTGCAGCCCGCGGACTACCACCTCTTCAACATCGAAGAGCTTTTAGAGGAAATAAACCAGCGCGAGGCAGTGGACCGGCCCCCTGCCCTCGCCGACCTCG
>CBDURX010000371.1:0-3554 GCA_965369485.1 uncultured bacterium
CGTAGCTCGCCTCGCTCTACTCTCCGCACGACACACTGGCCCAACTCGTCGCTCTTCCGGATGTCCCCTTCCTTGGCGTACCAGCGCTTCAGTGGATCCGCCACTGCTCCCTCCCAGCCGATGATGCCGGCTGCCGCCTGGGTGGCGTGTTTGTCATCGGGGCCGTAGATCACCACGGTTGCCACGGGATAGCCGCGAAATCCCTGGCCGGCCTGCTCACGCAGCAGCTCCACGGATTGAGGCAATCTACCGACCGCCGTCTCCCAGCCGCGGCCCTGGCCGGGAAACATGAGAATGCCATCTGTGTTTTTTTGATGAAGATGCAGCTGGTTATCCCCCTCGGTTTCCTGGCGGAAGGCCAACTCCCATCGCTGCCGGGGGTCGTCGAACTGTATCTCGTTCTTGTCGAAGTGCTTGGGGTCGAAGGAGCCACCGACCCACTCGAGCAGCGCCGCGTGTTCCGCGTGGGCGGGATCGACCACGGCAGCGAGGAAATCCTCGTATCCGCCGATCCCGCCGCAGTCTTCCGGTGGACAGGCTCGGCGGCCGCCCGTGCACACGGGATACTGCGCGCTCTTGTCGCGCAGGAGGATCTTCTCCATGAGGATATCGTGCTCCCAGCCGTCACCGAAGTCGTACTCGTATGTGGCCCTTCTGGCAGTCAGCGTGAAGAGCTCCGCGATGGGTATCATCCAGCCGGGCAGGACGGGGTCATCTTCCATGAAGGTCTCCTCTGCAGGGATGCCGATCTGGAGATCGAACCGTGTACCCGGGTGGCGCATGTAGAAGGCGTGCAAATGGCAATCGAACCAGCCCATGGCATCCTGGATGGCCACGTGCAGATCCCAGAACGTGTAATCGCACGGAACCAGGATCCTCCGCCATATAGGTGGCTTGACGCCCTTCAATGTCACCTTGAACTGGAATACATGATCGAACTTGATGCGCATGATTCCGGCACCTCAGAATGGGGAGGCAGACTGGTTAAATAGGTCACGAGGGGAAGCATGATACCACACTCCCGTCCCGCAATAGACGGCTACTTGCCCTCCGACCACATCATTCATCACTGACATGCTCCAGGCAGATCACCTCGAGCTCGACGTCCTCGTCATCCGCGGCCTCGGCAGCGTCCTCGTCGTCTTGCTGGCGGCTCCCCGGGTACATTGCCTGCAACGCGCTGGTTGCGTTACGAACCAGCACGAAACGGCCGTCGGCCAGGGGGATGAGGGCGTCCTCCTCACGATCGCCGTCGCAGACGAGGTGAACCTCGGCGCGCAGCACGCCGTCGGGACCGAGAACGTCATAGCGGCGGTACACGTTCTCCGGCAAATCGTGTTCCGCGAAGCAAGAGCTGACCCAGATGGTCCCGTCGTCCATCACCTGGACGCCGCGGAGGGCGGGGGGTGTGTCCAGGATGTTCGTCTTGACCTCGACAATCCGGCCATTCACGCTGTAGGTCACACCGTCGGCCACCTTGCGGCTATCGTCGGCGCTGCGACGGTACGATGTGAAATCCCGTTCACTTACCCGTAGCAATCTGCCGTCGGGGGCACGGAATTCGAGGCGGTAAAGGTCGCGTTCGGTCGCCAGCACGAGGGTCCCGTTTGGGGTCAGATCCCAGGCATGGCTCGGGAAGAAGGCCTCGCGCTCGTCGTAGACCGCGGGATCGAACCGGGTCACGATGGTCTTCGCCAGGTAGCGTTGTAACTCTTCTCCCTCCAGGGAGATCCGGGCGATGAAGTGATCATGAACCCTGCGGGAGGCATCGCGCGGCGTAAGGTCCATGACCTGGCCGGCCACCACCAAAACGTCCCTGGCCGCCCTCGCGCGAGAGAAAAAACCGCTGCCACCGGAAGGCTCGACGTTGCGCGCCGGCGTACCGTCGTGCGCGACGCGCACGATCTTCCCCGGGAACCCCTCCAGTAAACCGACCGTGCCGTCTTCGAACATCACGAGATCGCGGGGCCGCCTGACCTCCCCCGGGCCTTCGCCCTCCCGGCCCAGCGTGCGCAAGAATTCTCCTGTCCGAGAGACAACCAAGACGTGACAGAGCTGGCGATCCAGTAAATAAACGTTTCCGTCGGTATCGGATCGCGCCTCTCTGATGACTCCGAGCAGCGGAGCGTCATCGTCATCGCCACTCAGCCGCCATACCTCCTGCAGCCGCCAGGTCTGCACGGTGGGCGGAACGGCCGGATTGTGGACCACGGGCACGTCGGCGGGTGTATCGGCACGGCTGGTATCGCCCGCAAGACCACTGAGTCCCACGCAGAGCAACCCAGATATGGCAATGTGCCTGCAGTGGATGATGACCTTCATGATCCCCTCCTGATAGCAGACGCCAACCGGGACTTTTCTCGTTGCACGCCTTAACCCGGATCATTCCGGTAATGTCTGGTCCGGTCTGAGGTTCAGCAGGAACTCCTCGCAAGGCATACAGAGGATACTCTTCTTACGAATCCTGTTGTCTCCACGGTATAGCAGCATCACCCGGCACTCGGGATAGTCCTCGCGAAAGGCTTGCAGCGATCTGAGATCACTGCCGTGAATGCGGCGGCTATTCTTGACCTCGATTGCTGTCAGACCGTCGTCACCGTAGACGATAATATCCACCTCGGTGCCACCACGCGTACGCCAGAAGTAGATGCAGTTACATTCACCACGGTAGGCGTTCCACGCTTGGAGGTGCTGCATCACCAGGCCTTCCAGTGCTAACCCTTCTATCTCCTCCGTCCTATCCAAGAAACCCCGTGGGCGTAAGGAGCGGAAGACACCAGCATCGACCAAGTAGAACTTGGGATGGCTGATGACGGCCCGGCGGGCCCGCTTGGTGAAGACGGGGACCCTGAACGCCAGGTGTAGATCCTCGAGAATGGAAATGTACTCATCCACGGACCGGCGGTGGACCTCGCATTCGCGGGCCACGTTCGAGATGTTCAGAACGGACCCGTGGGAAAAGCTGATCGCTTCCAAAAACCTGGTGAAGTGGCCAAGCTTGCGCACCAGGCCCTCCATACGAACTTCTTCCTGAATGTAGAGATCGGTGTACCCTTTGAGAACTTCCTCAGGCATCGTACTGGTTACCACCAGCGGGATTGATCCATTCCGCAGCGTGTCCTCGAGATGGAAGGACGATCCCAGCTCGGCGGCCATGAAGGGGTGCATTGTACGTAGGAGCGCCCGGCCGGCCAGTAGATCGACTCCCGAGTGCTTGATCTTGCGCGCGCTGGACCCGGTTAGGATGAATTGCAACCCTCGCTTTTCCTCGATCAGGCTATGAACCACGTCTAGCAGTTCGGGGACCTTCTGCACCTCGTCGACAATGACCCACTGCTTCTCCGGATTCCCATCCACCAACTCCTTGAGCCTTTCCGGCCGGGCTGCGTAGGTCCGCCACACCTCCGGGCGCAGCAGATCGACCAGAAGTGCCTCCGGAAAATACATCCTGACCCACGTTGACTTACCTGTACCGCGCGGACCGAACAGGAAGAAGCTCTGGCCAGGATCCTTGAAAAATCTACTTACTATTGCCATTTTGATCCTCAATATGA
>CBDURX010000372.1:0-3550 GCA_965369485.1 uncultured bacterium
TCAGGTGGAAAACGAGTAAGTTCCTTGCATGCAACAGGTTCCAGCTAATCCTCCCGGGATGATGCGTCGGTTGCCGTCTTGGCACTCTTTTTCGCGGTCTTACGGGCGGTTTTCTTGCCTGTCCTGCCTGTTTTTCTCGATTTGGACTTCTGGCCTGCTCCCGTTATCTTGCCCGACGTTTCCGCCGTGCTGAGGGTGGTCGCCTGGCCGCTCTGGCGCCCCCTGGCCGCAGTTTTGGTGGCCCTTGTACCCCTAGCGTGCTTGCCGAGCCCGTGAACGACCCAGGTGCCGCCAGCGGTGAGATCTCGGTCCACCTCGAGCAGACCATGTTGCTGAGCGTCTTCCAGCAATTCACCGAACGTCGCGTAACCGTACTTTGCCTCGTTGAAGTCCGGGCGCTTTCGTTTCATGGTGTCCTTGGTGAGGGAAGAGTAGAGACGACCACGGCTTTCCTGCAGCAACCGCCGGGTGGTCGACAGCAGAAAATCGAACAGCTTTCGTTTCCCTTGGGGGAGATCCGTCGCCGCCGGGGTCGCACGCCCGACCGCTTCCTGGTAGATGTCGTCGTAAAAGATGAACTCGTCACAATTGCCGATCAGGAGGTGGGAGCTGGAGTTTTTCACGCCGATGCCGATGACCTGCTTGTTGTTTTCCCGTAGTTTCGAGACCAAGGGTGAGAAATCGGAGTCACCGGAGACGATCACGAAGGTGTCGACATGATCCTTGGAGTAACACAGATCCATGGCATCGACGACCAACCGGATGTCGGCGCTATTCTTGCCCGATAGCTTCGGCGCCGGGACCTCGATCAGCTCGATGGCCGCCTCGTGCAGGGGTACCATGTACTCCTTGTAATGACTCCAGTCCGCATACGCCCGCTTGATGATGATCTTGCCTTTCTCCAGTACCCGTTGCAGCAGGATCTCGATGTCGAACTTCTGCCGGGCGTCACGCGCGCCCAGAGCTACGTTGTCGAAATCGATGAACAGCGCGAGATTGGTTTCCTGAACCTGCCTCATGCGAGCATCTCCTCCATCCTGTCCAAACCCAGGTAAATTGTGTCACCATGCATTCGCCGTATACCATAGTATGCTAACGGGGGTGCGCCAAGCCATCAGAGAAAAGAGGTCGACCCATGTCCGCGAAACTCGACGGTCGCGATCTGCGCTTGCTAGTGCAACGTGTCTTCATGCCGACGGCTGACGACCATGCCCTGGCCATCATGGTAGACCTACCCGACGAGAACGAGCCTGACAACCATGACTGGCGTGTCCGCCGCTCCCTGGCGTTGGCATGGGCCCGGCTGCTGGACGGCGAGCGATCGGCCTTGAATCTGGAACAGGTGACCCTGGCATGGTACCGCAACAGCGGCAGCAACAATGCCGATCTGCCGTCCACCTGCGTCTACGCGGATCCGAGTGATCCGAGCGACCCGCCCGAGTCGGCAGCCGACATCGCCTCGTTGACCGGCGTTCCCTTCACGGAACTGTTCGCTTCCCACAGCATGATCCTGGCCCCCACGGAGCTTTCCGCCACCGCGCCCCTGAAGGTGGCGGCCCAGGGCCAGTCGTTTCGAGCCGCCACCATGCCCGGGTTCCTGCCGGAGATGATCCCGGCCTTGAAGATCGACTACACGGAGGTCAACCGGCGGGTCGGCATCCTCAAGGAGTTGTGTGATCCGGCCACCGAGGCGAGCATCGTTCTGAGAACCGAGGCCGCCCGCCACGAGCTACGGCTCGACCTCCGCCATCGGACTGCTCACGCCTCAGGGGGCCTATTTCCCGAGAACGGCGTCGCCGGCAACCTCCCGTCCGGCGAGACCTACATCGTGCCTTACGAGGGCGAGATAGCTGGTGATCCGAGCCGGTCGGCCGGCGAGCTGCCTGTCCAGATCCACGGCGAGGTCGTCATCTACGAGATCGCCGGGAACCGCGCGGTCCGGGTACTTTCCAGCGGGCCGGAAGGCGAAGTGGAGCAAGAGCGTCTGGACCGCGAGCCGGCTTACGCCAATCTCGCCGAACTGGGCCTGGGTGTGCTGGGAGACTTCGGTCTGAAGCCGACGGGGAGCATTCTCCTGGACGAGAAACTCGGCCTGCACATCGCCTTCGGCCGCAGCGATCACTTCGGCGGCAGCGTGGGCCCAGACGATTTCTCCCGCCCCGAAGCGGTCATCCACCTCGACCGCGTCTACATACACGAGTGCCAGCCGCAGATCACGGTGCAGGAGGTCCGCTTACTCGGACCGAACCTGGACCGTGTCATCATCCGGAACGGCCATTACGAGAACGTCTTCTGATGCGGACAAAAAGAAGCCGGGGACCTTCCGGGATGGCTCTCGCCCAAAACCATCCGTTCCGGTTACCCCGGCAATCTAAACCCGGATTAAGGACAGGACGGCAGTCCCTCTATGTCCTCCAGATACCCCCACCCATCAAAAAGTTCATAAATTTTTGAACAACCATCAGATAGGACTGCCGCCCCGGTCAAATCACCGCCATTTGAGCAGATGGACCTCAGCAATGATACAATGCACGAGCTCTGGATTGGTTACAGAAAATATCGAATTCCCATAAAAAATTCCTGCTGACACGTCCTTTTCCGTATAATGAAAGGTAGAGGTCACTGGCACCGACGTTCACAGTCATTCTCCTGGGGGAGATCAGATTTGAGTCCCGAGCACGACCCCTATGAGAACCACTCACCCTTTTTGGGCGAGAGAAGGTCAACACTTCGCGAGCGTCAATCCCTCTGGCTACGGAAGGATCAGCCCACTCGTGAGGAACTGGACATCGAGAAGAAATGGTTGCTATTCGCCCAGGTGAACCCGGAGATGTTCATTTTTTTCTATGATAAATATTTCGACCGCATCACCAGTTTCGTCTTTCACAAGCTCAACGACCGCGACCTGACCGAAGAGCTGGTCAGCAAGACATTCTTCCACGCCTTGCACAACCTCAACCGGTTCCGCTGGCAAGGTGTGACTTTCGGGGCCTGGCTCTTCCGTATCGCACTCAACGAGATCCGCTCCTATGTACGGAACAAGACTTACTGGCAGCAGGACAACACCAGACCGATCGAAAACCGCCCTGTTCCCAAGCGTGATCAGCTCGAGGACTTGATCCTCTCCGAACGGATACAACTGGTCCAGGAGTGCCTGCAGGAGCTTGCCGAGAAGGACCAGGATATACTCATCTTCTTCTACTGGGAACACCTTTCCACCCCACAGATCGCCGCGGTCCTCGACCTGTCCGAAAATACGGCGAAGGTATACCTCATGAGGGCTCGCCGAAAACTGCAGAAGCTGCTCATGGCCAGAGGATATGGCACGGAAGGCGTACCCCTGGAGTCCGTCCCGGCGCTTCGTCTCGTGACCGGAGGAGAGGCCAAATAGGAGCGATGCCACACATGGGGCATCCCCTTCCTTTCACCTGGATTTTTCACCCATCTGCCCATCCCCAGGAAAACCCGGTTCGATTCACGCCACCTGTTGTACAGTGGAAATCTTGACAGAGGCCTCAACTCGGATTAGACCATGAAGTGTTAACCTACA
>CBDURX010000373.1:0-3544 GCA_965369485.1 uncultured bacterium
CAATCTCGTTTGACCAGACGATCACTCCTGCAGGTGAAACCGCTTCTCACCCGCGCGTACGGGGAAGGGTAATCTGTTCTCGGCAGGCGGTAATGTGCAGTTGTATCGCACGGGATCATAGTCGCAAAGCGGGTTGTAGGCGTAATTGAAGTCCAGCTCGATGGTGCCGTCGGGTTCAAGCTGCAGATCGAGATAGCGCCCGCCGGGATAGGTCTCGTCCGCGCTGGTAGTGTCCTGGAAGGGCAGCCAGAGGAAATCTTCCTGATCAGGATTGGCGGGACCGAAGACGGCCAGGGTGTAATTGTGACCCTCGGCACGGAAAGACACCGTACCCTTGCGCAGGTAGGACACCGTCTGTCCCTTCCGCTTCTCGAGGGGGATGGTATCGGGAGCCGCGGCGGCCTCGAACGGCACGTGAAAGCGGAGGGCGGGCACGGGATAGTAATAGTTCAGACCCTCGAAACCGGGCAGCTCTGCCTGAGGCAAGGAAGTGCTGGCGGAGTCCATGAACGCTTCGTTCTTCTCGATGCGCATCTCGACCAGGGCTATCTCCCACCGTTCCGTCTCGGCTTCGTCCATCTCCACTGGTCCCGGGGCGTCACCGCCACCGCAACCTGCCACGAGGCACAGCGCAGTCAGCGCCGCCGCCCACCCTATCCTCTCATGATTTCCACCGGGTTTCATATTCACGTATCCTTCTGCTTGGCGTAGTTACGACATTCGCCTATAGATACAACCGCAGAACGATAACACAAGAACCCGTAGGCGAGGAACCGGAATTGGCATCGCTCCCCGCATCCGGCGAGCCCGCAGAGCCGACTGAACCCGCCCGGCAGACCTCCCGGTACGGCACGGGAGAAGCCTGGCCCACTCAGGTCCGCTATGCGCCGGCGGTGGCGGTCTTCCTGGTCGCGGTCGTCGGACACCTGCCGGCTCTCGGTTCTTACTGGAATCAGGACGATTGGGGACTGCTGGCCCGTGCCGCGGGCCTCATCACCACCACCGGTTTCCCGGCGCGTTTCGTCAGCCAGGTCCTCTACTGGGATATTCTGTACCCTGTGTGGGACCTCGCCACCCAGCCCTACGCCTGGTCGCGTTTGCTGCTGCACGGCGGCTGCGCTTTTTTGGTGGCCCGTATCGCCGCCCGCGGCACTGCCAGCCCGCTGGGACAGCTGCTTGCCGGCTTGTTGGTGGCTGTCACGCCGTTCGTCTTCAAGCCCTTGTACTGGGCCAGCGGCGTGCAAGAGCTGCTGGGCGGTTTCCTCGCCCTGATCGCCGTGGAGAGGTGGCTGGCGCCGGGACGCCTGAATCTCCTGTGGGTGTTTCTGGGCGGATCCCTCGCCATCCTGGCCAAGGAGAGCGGACTGGGGTTGCCCTTGTTACTGGCCGCGTTGGCTCTCGGCAGCGGACGGGGCGATCGGCCCCTAGCCACGCCACCCAGATCCACACGGCTCGCCTGGTGCGTGGTCGTCGCACTGGGTATCGTGGCCGCCGGCGAAGCGTTTCTCGTCTGGAACCATTTCGACCACGCTCCTGGCAAACCCTACGGCCTGGGCGCCTGGCCCACGCCGTTGACCAACCTGGCCGGCTACGGGTGGTGGCTCATCTCACCGGGCCCTTTCTTTGCGCCGCACCCTGACCTGGCGCGGGGAGTGGCCGGTGGCGCGGTCTGGTTGCTCTGGACGGCGGGAGCCGTCCTCGTGTGGCGCCGCGGACAGAAGTGGCTGGCTGCCTGTCTCGGGGCGGCTCTGCTCTCCCTGGCGCCCGCCTTGCCGCTGGCCAGCCATATCGAGCCATCCTTCCTCTACCTGGCCGGAGCCGCCGTCGCGCTGGCCGTGACCTCCCTGCTGCCGCGTCTCTGGTCGGTGCGCCCGGTGGTGGCTGTCGGTTTGATCCTCGCTGCGACGGCCTGGGCCTGGACCGGCACCACCGTCCGCCTGAAATCCCGGGATGCACAGGGCCTGCCCGCCGACCCCCTGGTGTTGCGCACGGCCATTTCCTACGAAGCGACGACGCAGCTGCGCGCCCTGCGCTGGCCGCAAACCGAGCGCCAGGAGTATCGACTGATCCTGTTACAACCGCCGGCACCTGGGGTCGTGGCCAAGATGGCCGCAAACTTGGGAGAGAACTGGGTCACCGGCAGCGTGCTGCATACGGCCGTGGGCGGTTTTTACGGCCCCCGCCTGGTGTTGGGCGACAGCGTGACGGTAGACTGGGTCAACGGCCTGGAACAAACACCCCCCGACGCCTTCGTCCTGGTCCAGGACGGTCCTCACTTCCGAGCCTGGGGGATGACACCCCAAGCCCTGCTCTACCTGACCTTGACGGAGGTGGCGCGAGGTCAGTTCGCCCGCGCGGAGCGCCACCTGCTGCGCGCCGCCCTCATCTCCGCACGGACGATGCCGTTCTTCTTCGATCCCGATCTCATGCTCGTCTCCAGCGCCGCCGTCCGGTTGCAGGCCGACGGATTCCGCGCGTACCTGGAGGTTGCAGAGCACAGCGGCGCAGCGGGGAGACGTTCTCCAAACACTAGCCGGGAAAGTGACGAGGACACCGGCAGCCAATCCACCGTCAGGAGTGCCGCTCTGGTCAATATCTTCGACGAGCTACTGGTGATATGCTGCGCAGATCCAGACGCGCTGCCGCAGCGGCCAGAAAGCTCAAGTGGGCGCGAGTGAGACGAGCGACCCAACCGGGAGGATGAAGTGGAAAACCTGTCCCTGAACCTCGGCATGCAGATAGGTCCCTGGGATCTGGGCCAGCTCGTGACGGCGCTAGCTGTCCTTCTGGTCGCCTTCGTCGCCAGTGCCTTGCTGACGCGGTGGCTGGCGAGAAAGATGCTGCGGCTGGCCGAGCGCACCAGCAGCGCGGCCGACGATGCCGCGGTCAAGGCCGTGGTCGGTCCGGTTGGCCTCGTTGTGCTGCTGGCCGGGCTGTATACGGCCTTCCGCATCCTGGCCGTGGGTTACCCCGGCCTGAGCGAGACGTCCGGCACCCTGTTCAAGGTGCTGGTGACCGTGATCGCGGCCTGGCTGCTATTCAGGATCACGGATGCGGCGGCCCTGGGGCTACGTGAGCTGGCCGCCAGGACGGATAGCAAGCTCGACGACCAGTTGATCCCCATGGTGCGCAAGTCGGTCAAGGTCTTCATCGTCCTCATCGCTTTCCTGTTGACGGCCCAGAACCTGGGGTATTCCGTCAGCGCCTTGGTGGCGGGCCTGGGGATCGGCGGCCTCGCCGTGGCGCTGGCCGCCAAGGACACCATCGCCAATCTGTTCGGCTCCATCACCATCCTCCTGGACCGCCCCTTCCGGGTAGGCGATTGGATCACCACCAGCGACGCCGACGGCACCGTGGAGGAGATCGGCTTCCGCTCGACCCGTATCCGCACCTTCGCCAAGACCCTGGTCTCCATTCCCAACCAGCAACTCGCCAACGAGACCGTCGAGAACCACAGCCTCATGCCCAAGCGTCGCGTGAAGATGACCGTGGGGGTCACCTACGACACCGGTCCTGACCAGATGCGCGAGGTGATCCGCCGCAT
>CBDURX010000374.1:0-3544 GCA_965369485.1 uncultured bacterium
GCCGTATGTATCTGATCCACCTGACCGGTGTGGACAACAAGGGCGCCGTCGCCGTTACCGTGCGCGGGCGGCCCTTGAACTTGACCGTCCTGGACGAGCTGCACGCGCAGGCCCTCGAAAGTCTCGGCAGTGCGGAAGGCAGCGGTACCATCACCTCCGACATCCCCGGCCTGGTGGTCGAGGTGAAGGTGAAGAAGGGCCAGAAGGTCCACCAGGGCCAACCGGTCGTGGTGGTCGAGGCGATGAAGATGCAGAACGAGCTGGCCGCGGCGGTCGCGGGCACCGTGAGCGAACTGCCCATCAGCGTGGGCCAGACGGTCAATCCCGGCGAACCTCTCGTGGTGATCGAGCCGGAACCGGGGGGGTAACCCGTTCCCGGCATGACCTCATCTCGTTATCGACTCCAAGGCCGGGTCACTTCAAGGCATCCGGGTTCAATCCTGCCAGCTCCGGCAGTACGAACAGCCCGTCCTTGCGTATCAGTTTACCGTCGAAATAGATCTCACCCCCACCCCACTCCTCTGTCTGGATGTTGACGATGTCCCAGTGCAACGCGGACTTGTTGCCGTTGAACGCCGTCTCGTAAGCGTTGCCGGGTGTGAGGTGGAACGAGCCGCGGATCTTCTCGTCGAACAGGGTGTCCAGCATGGGCTTGGTGATGTAGGGGTTCACGCCCAGGGCGAACTCGCCGAAGAAACGTGCTCCCGCGTCCACATCGAGAATCTCGTTCAGCTTCTTGTTGTCCCCCTCGCAGGTAGCCTTCTGGATGCGGCCGTCCGCGACCTCGAAGCGTACGTTCTTGAACAGCGCACCCGCACGCATGGTGGATGTGTTGTAAGTGATCACGCCATTCATGGAATCCTTCACCGGCGCGGTGTAGACCTCGCCGTCGGGGATGTTGCGTTGGCCGTCGCACTTGACCGCCGGCAATCCCTCGATGCTGAAAACGAGTTCGGTACCGGGCCCCTTGATTTCCACGCGATCCGTTGCCTCCATCAGCTCGTGCAGGGGATCCATGGCCTGGGACATCCGCGCATAGTCGAGTGTGCACACGTCGAAATAGAAATCGGCGAACTCATCGGTGGCCCGCTCGGCGAGCTGTGCCATGGCCGGGTTGGGATAGCGCAGAACACACCACTTCTTTTTCAACCGCACCGGAATGTGCACCTCGTCCCAGTAAGCCTTGTCGTGCCACTTCATGCGATCGGCGTCCACATCGGCCAGGTCGAAGGGATTACTACTGCCTCGCACCGCAATGTAGGCGTCCACGCTCTCCATGATGGGCCGGTGGAACTTGCCCCACTTCTCGAATTGCTCCGCGGACGCGTTTTTTATGAAGTGGCGGCTTACGGTTTCGTCGTTGAAGTACCAAAACGGCACGCCGCCTTTCTCGGTTGCGACACGGATGAGTTCGCGCCCCAGATCGAGTGCCTGCTCACCCTTGATCTCGATGTAGATGATCTCGCCCGGCTGCAGTTCGACGCTGTAGGTAATGAGTTGCTCTGCGAGCTTCGTGAGGCGGGGATCGAACATGGAGGTCTCCTTGAGTTTGAGGTGATGGCAGGATCATAGCGCTAAACCGCACGCGAGGGAACCCTAACTCGGATTGTCCATGCATTATCCAGATACACCCGTTATCTTGCCACCAGACGCCGCGGCGACGAATCGGGAAACGAGGAGCGAGAGCAATGAGCGACCGTACGAACCAGAAGGATCTACCCGGCTTGCCGCCCGGTACGGCGGGGTACGTGGATCACATCGGCATCGCCGTGCCGGACCTTGCCGAGGGCATCCGGCTCTACGGGGATCTGCTGGGTCTGCAGCTGGAGCGGATGGAGGATGTGCCGCTCCAGAACGTGCGTGTCGCCTTCTTGAAACTTGACCGGCAAGGCTCACCTGGACACGTCGAACTGTTGGCCCCGCTGGGCGATGAGGGTCACATCGCCCGTTTTCTGGCCAAGAAGGGCCCGGGCCTGCACCACATCGCCGTGGCGGTGCGCGACATCCACACGGTCATGGACGCCTGCCGGGAAGCCGGTATCGAGCTGCTGGACGCCGAGCCTAGCCGTGGTGCCGCAGGCAAGAACGTCGCTTTCCTCCATCCACGGGCCACGGGGGGGGTGCTCATCGAGCTTTGTGGTCCGGATGATGATCAACTGCCCGGGTAGGAACAGGACTCCACAGCCGCCACACCACCTTGTGACGGCTGACTGATAAAGGTCCCTGAAAAAGTCACTCCCGCGGCGGTTCGCTGCTCTGATAGACACCGACCTCGCGCCAACTATTCGTGCCCAAAACAGGAGCCAAGTCGGGTTCTCCCTCCCAGTTCAGGTAGGCAGGCACGTAACCCGTGCCGAACATGCTGCCGGCCTGGTTGCTGGTCACCGTCCCGGTGTACAAGGCGTAGGGGTGGCTTTCGGAGCAGCCCGACATCGTCTCGCAGCTGATTGTGCCCTTGGGATCGAGTCTGAACACCACGTTGCGGGGAGGCTCGTTGAAGATCACGATCCAGTACGCCAAGATCGCCCGGCCGTCCTGCAAGATCAGCCCATCGAGAATTCCCACGCGGCACTGCCAGGTAATCCTTGCGAGGTTGAATGCCTGGTAGTCGAACTGTGCCGCCTTGATGGTGAAATCCGTGGCCCCATCCACGGTCAGCCTGGCCTCGAACCCACCGATGCCCAGGAACCTCTCGCCGTCACGCGAAACCGGCTCCACCTCGTCTAACACCACGTAGACAGCCACGATGGTCTTGCCCGCGCTACCCGGCTCAGCCGTGGTCACAGCGACGATACTGTCACCAGCGGAGAAGGAGAGCCGCATCACACCATTCTGCCCGCACCAGGTGCTCGCACTCGCTGTTCCGGCCAGTAGCAGAGCCATCAAGACGACGCCGCTGAACCGTGGCTTCCAGGGTTGAGACATGACAAACCTCCCACACCGTGTGGCGTCAACTGCCCGTGCTGGCGTAGTTGCGCACACCGCGGCTCCAGATGAAATAGCCCAAAGCAAAGACTGCAATTCCGACCAAGGGAGTCAAGCCAGCGATCCCTCGGAATTCCTCGTTGCCAATAAAATAGGTCGCCGGGTAAAAAGCCACCCACGCGAATGGTAGCACGAAGGTCAAGAGAAAGCGCACAACAGGACTGAAGATAGTAATGGGGTATCGGCTGAACCGGATCACGTTGTACACCGGTGGCGCCAGTCCCATCCGATCCTCGTGCCAGAAGGAAACGGAGGTGAGGCCGAGGAATACCCCGATGTAGACGAGCGAGGCCGAGACCGCCAGCAACAAAAGGACAAGCATGTCGAGTAGGTGGAAGCTCAGCCCCAGATGTGAACCGGCGTAAATCATGATGCCACTGCCCAGGAACAACTCGTTCAGGCCTGAAACGTTGAACGACTCGAAGAGGACCTGGGCCAGAGGGTTGATCGGCCGCAACAGGACACGGTCGAAGTTGCCTTCCACGATGTACTTCTCGCTGAACCTATAAAGGTTGATGCTGACGATGTTGAACAGCCCCAGGGGCAGCAGGCTGAAAGC
>CBDURX010000375.1:0-3540 GCA_965369485.1 uncultured bacterium
GACCACCTCGAGCAAGCTGATGGTGCTGGTCAGAGCAGCGAAGGCGATCAGCAGGTAGAAAAGGCCGTTGACGATGTTGCCACCCGGCAGCTGGACCAGCACCGCGGGCAGCGTGGTGAACAGGATGGTGGAGCTTTTCTGAATTTGCATGTCGAAGCTGAAGATGATCGAGAACATGATCACGCAGGCGACCAGACCGATCGTCGTGTCCAGGGCGGCCACCTGCAGGACTGATTTGGGGATGGAGCTGTTCCGGGTCATGTAGCTGCCGTAGGTCAGCATGGCGCCCATGCCGAGGCTGAGGGAGAAGAAGGCCTGACCCATGGCTTCCAAGAAACCGGTGCGGCTGATGCCAGAGAAATCGAACTGGAACAAAAAGCCAATGGCGCGTCCGAAACCGGGCGTGGTGGTGGAGTAGACCAGAAGCACCAGCAAGATCCCGAAAAGGGTCGGCATGAGATACCGCGCCACCCGCTCGATACCCCCCTTGACCCCGAAGTAGACTGCAGCCGTGGTCATGGTCATGAATACCAGGTGGTAGATGGTCTGCAGGGGACCATTGCTCAGGAAATCGTTCACGAAATAGTTCTGCAGCACTTCCGGTTGCCGCGCCAATTCGCCCAGCTTACCCGCCAGGGCCATCAGGATGTAGTGGAGAGTCCAACCCGCCACCACACTGTAATAAGAGAGGATCACGAAGCCGGCCGTCACTCCCAGGAAGCCGACCCCGGCCCACAGCCTACCGCCCGGCTTCCCGGCGCCGGCCAACAGGAAGGCGCCCACCGGGCTGCGCTGCGTGCGGCGACCCAGCAGGATCTCGGCCATCATGATGGGGATCCCCACCAACAGCACTGCGGCGATGTAGATCAGCACGAAAGCCCCGCCCTGGTTCTCATGGGCCATGTAGGGGAACTTCCACAGGTTGCCCAGGCCGATGGCGCTGCCCGCAGCGGCCAGGATGAATCCGAGTCGCCCGCTCCACTGTCCCCGCGGTTGAGTCATGCCGATTCTCCTCCTTGCAGGTCCGGCGGAAAATTATAATCGCGCAGGATAACCCATGTCGGTGGTCCTGGCCAGAACTCTCCTCCGCCTCGCTGAGGACCTTCATGAATAGTGTGGGTCAAGCGTTGACGAGGTTGGGTGGTGGAGTCGCAAGGAAATAGGGAGAAAATTTAACCGTCAAATTGAGATCGGCAGGGTCATGCGAATCCATTCAGTAACCGAGGGCCCGTAGTTGCCGCTCGGCTTCGGCGGATATTTCCATCTCGTCCTCCTCGGCGCCACTGCCGAGTCGCTCGGCGAGGGCGGCGTCGGTGCTGAAGGCGGCCGAGAGCCGCTGGCGCAGTTGGGCTGCCAGCTCGGGATGACTGTCCAGGAGATTGCGCGTCTCGCCGGGGTCTTCGTCGAGGTTGTAAAGACCAAGCAGCGAGTCGACCCGGTCCGGGTGATAGGTGCCATGACTGCCGGTGGTGTCGGTCGCGGCGATGAGAGACCACCAAGTGCCGTCGGCCTGCCCTACCAGGGCTGAGGACTGCAGGGAGTGTCCCCGGCGATGGCCGTCTATGAGAAAATCACGCCTGGGAAAGAAGGCGTCAGACTCTTCCCACAGTGGGCGCAAGGAGATGCCTTGGCAGGTCTCAGGCTGCGGAAGCTCGGCCAGATCCAGAACGGTCGGGGTGATGTCCATCACGCTCACGGGAATGTCCACAACCATCCCCGCTGGCAACCGTCCCAACATGATCATCAATAGCGGCACTTCGCGTACCTCGGCGTAGGGTGAGTCGTGGAAATATCCGCCGTGTTCGGCGATCTCCTCGCCGTGGTCCGAGGTGACGATCAGAAGACTGTCGCGCAACAACCCCTCGGCGCGGAGGTAGCCCAGCAGGGACCGCAGCCGCTCGTGGTCCCAGTAACGGATGCAAGCGTCGTAGCCACCGCGAAGAATGGAGGGGTCGTACGCGGTCATATCCCACTGCTTGCCGTCGGGGGTCAGGCTGATGGGGGGCGGGATGTCGGGCAAGCCCAAGTAGTAGTGATAGATACCTTTCAGAGCCCAGTACGGCATGAGATAGTCGGAGCTGAGAGGCCGGCTGTGGGGCTCCATGAAGTGAAAGAAGAGGAAGAATGGCTTTCCCGTCCGAGGATCGTCCGGTTGCGGCAACTGACTCTTCAGCCAGCGGTAACCCCATTTGCGAGTAGGGTCGTGCAAGGTGTGGAACTCGTAGGTGAGGAACCCGCGTCCGAAGCCGTACTCGGGAGCCATCCATTGGTTGACGCCCAGGAACCCGGCGACCGCGTAGCCGTGGCTGTCCAGGATCTCGGGCAGCAGGGGAATGTCCTGGGCCAGAGCGTGGTTTTTCCCCACCCGGTGCACGCCCGGCGAGAGCCCTGTCAGCATGGACATGTGAGAGGACAGGGTCCAGCCCTGAGGTACCAGGCATCGCCGGAACAGGACGCCCCAAGGCGCCAGGGAGTCCAGGGTTGCAGAGGTAGGTTTATCGTAGCCGTACAGCGCCAAGTGGCGGGCGGAAAGGGTGTCGCAGGAGATCAAGACGATGCGGCGCACCGGCGCTAGGGTACTGTCCTCGCCGGCCAACACGGCCGGCCGGCAACACAGCAGTATGCCGAACAGCAGGATCGACAGGGGGCGGATTGAGTGTACCGAGCCAGGGGATATCATGCCGGTTTCACCTCCAGTGGTGTACTGCGTTCTCGACTATTAATCAGGGTTTGTAAACCCCAGCCGCTATACGGCGACGCGCTAAAGGGTGATCCTACCACGCCACGGCCCGCGGGATCGACCGATCCTTCCACCAGAATACAAAAAAATTCAGCTTCATGACGTTGCCGGGCGACTGCCGTCTCATCGTCAAGAAGCCGATGCGTAAAAAATTTGGTAGCTGGGCATGAGGTGGTATGGCGCGGCAGGGACGATCAGGGCCGGATTATGCCGGCGTGTATTTATTTATCGGCTGATAGGAGGAGATTTCACCGCGAGTAGAAATGTAACGTTGCTCAAGTAGAGCGCGATGATCAGCGCGCACAGCAAAACCCCCGCTCGTGACGGTGAGGGCTTTGAAATGAGTTCTAAACATCTACTCACATGGCAGACGCACAGCGTCACGCCTGATCCGCAGCTGTCAGAAACGCCAAGTAATCCCTACTCAACCAACGTGATTTTGATTGATTCAGCAAACTTGGGCGTGCGCAGACGCACGAAGTAAACCCCCGCCGAGACTTGCGCGCCGCGGGTATCGCGACCGTGCCAGACAACGGATTTTGGGCCCGCCTCATGGTGTCCGCTGACGAGCTTGCAGATGCGGCGGCCACGTACATCGAAGATTTCGAGTGTCGCATCGGTGTCGTGGGACAGCTCATAACTAATCATCGTTGAGGGATTGAAAGGGTTGGGGACGTTGGTGCGCAGGGCGCGGCGGTCCGGTATCGACTCAGAAGTAATCTCGTCGCCGTCCGGATCCACCCCGGTCGGGATGATCGGTTCAGCTAGGTCGGCAATCTCTGGTTCACTCAACGCAACCA
>CBDURX010000376.1:0-3537 GCA_965369485.1 uncultured bacterium
GGGAGAGATCCAGGCCGAGAGGAGCTTCCGGGGCACTGTGCTCCGGTTCCTGCGTCGGCAGGTCGTTCCTGTGCTCCTCGGGCTCATATCCGCTCTGCTGTTTTTCAACTTCCTGATCATGCCGAGGTTGATCCACCGCAACACCGTGGTGCTGGTTCCGGATCTGCGTGGTCTCACGGTGACGGGGGCCGCGGACGAGGCGCGTCGCCTGGGCCTGAAGATGATCGAGTCCCGCCAGCGCGCTCATCCGTCCGTGCCAGCCGGCATGATCTTGGACCAGAACCCGGAGCCGGCCACTCCGATCCGGCGCGGAAGATTGGTGAAGGTCGTCACGAGCAGTGGTCATCCCGCCGGGCAGTTGCCCGATCTACAAGGTCTCTCTCGGCGCCAGGCTGAGATCACACTGCAGCGTGAGGCGTTCCAGCTTGGTCGCGTGGTGCGTTTGCGACGGGAGGAGGTAACCGTTCCCACGGTGATCTACCAGTACCCGCCGGCCGGTCTCATGTTGCCCAAGGGGAGCCAGATCTCCCTGGTGGTGGCCGAACCCAATTTGCCGCCTGTGTACCGGATGCCAGATCTGCGGGGAGCGACCCTCTTCGTGGCGCGGGAACAGATCGCGCTCTCCGGTTGCGTGGCTGCCCCCGTCACCTACGAGCGGACCCGGAAATATCCTCCCAACACGGTACTGGCACAAATTCCTCCGCCCGGTTACCGCATTTGCAAAGGAGATAGAGTTGAACTGGTGGCTGCGTCACGCTGATACCGGCGCCGCGGTGGCGCCCTCCCTCCTGGCTGCCGACTTCACCGACCTGAGAGGGGAGATCGCGTCCGTGGAAGAGGCGGGGGCCGACCTGCTCCATCTAGACGTGATGGATGGCCATTTCGTCCCCAATCTCACCTTCGGCCCATTCATCGTCGCGGCCATCCGGCGTTGCAGCTCCTTGTGCCTGGACGCCCACTTGATGATAAGCCGCCCCGACCGCTACCTGGAGGCATTCGCAGGGGCTGGCGCCGACGCCATCACCGTCCACGTGGAGGCCGCAGCGTCCGTATCGGCGACCTTGGCGGCCATCGGGGACCTGGGGCTCAAGAGAGGACTCTCCCTGAATCCAGACACTGACACGTCTGCCATCCTGCCATTCTTGCCGGAGGTGGATCTGTTGCTGGTCATGTCCGTGGAACCCGGCTTCGGCGGCCAATCCTTTCGACCGGAAGCACTTGATAAAATTTCTGAACTTAACGATCTAAGAATAAGATATAATTATAGATATGCCGTTTCAGTAGATGGCGGAGTAGATGATGAAACCGCCACACTCTGCCGTGAGGCCGGCGCCGATATCCTCGTCGCAGGAACCTTCCTCTTCAAGGCTGAAGATCGAGCCAGGGCCATCCGCGATTTACGCGGGTGATAATGGACTTTCCGGGTCCGCAGCCACTACCTGACCATCTCGGTTTCCATTCACAACTTGCCTTTCTGATTGAGGTTTGTTAGTTTCTCAGGTTGCTTATTTGGTGAGTGGATCTCTGCTCACCATTCCTTGTCACGGTCTGCGCTTGACCGGGTCCACCTCCTGAACCGTCAGAAGTTCAGCATCAGCGCGGACGGTGGCGTGAATCGCCGGAGAGTGGCTCGCGCCGCAGGTTGCAGAATCACACCCAGGGATCTCGTATTCCGTGGGGAGGCCGCTGTTGTTCCAGGAGCTGACCAGACGGCTGGACCAGGTCTTCAAGAAGTTGGCCGGACAGTCCAAACTCACCGAGGACAACGTCAAGGACGCCTTACGCGAGGTGCGTCTAGCCTTGCTGGAGGCGGATGTGAACTACGGCGTGGCCAAGAATTTCGTGGCCGCCATCCGGGCCAAAGCCCTGGGCCAGGAAGTGCTCGGAAGTCTCACGCCTGCCCAGCAGGTGGTCAAGATCGTCCACGAGGAGCTGGTCACACTCCTGGGGGAGCACACCCACGAGCTGAACCTTGCGGGGCAACCCATTGCCACCGTGATGGTCATGGGGTTGCAGGGCAGCGGCAAGACCACCTTTTGCGGTAAGCTGGCGTGCATGCTGAAGAAGGATGGTCGTACCCCGTTGCTGGTGGCGGCGGACATCTACCGTCCGGCGGCCATCGATCAGCTGCGCATAATTGCCGAGACCGCCAGCGTACCACTGCACAGCGATAGCGAGAAAAAGAACCCCGCCCAGATCGTGAAGATGGGTTACCGGCGCGCCCGCGACCTAGGGTGTGACGTGATGATCGTGGACACGGCGGGGCGGCTGCACATCGACGACACCTTGATGGATGAGCTGGTGGAAATCGACAAGAAGGTCGCCATGCACGAGAAGCTGCTCGTGCTCGACGCCATGACCGGGCAGGAGGCGGTCAACATCGCCAGCGAGTTCGTTAAACGGGTCGGTTTCGACGGCGCCGTGCTGTCCAAGCTGGACGGCGATGCTCGGGGCGGAGCCGCCTTGTCGGTTTTGGAAGTGACCGGACGGCCCATCAAGCTGGTCGGAGTGGGCGAGAAGTTACAGGATCTGGAAGTTTTCCACCCCGATCGCATGGCTGGCCGCATCCTCGGTATGGGGGACGTTATGTCCCTCATCGAGCAGGCCGAGGAGAAGATGGATTTCTCCGAGGCCGATGAGCTGGCACAACGCTTCATGGCAGATCAGTTCAATCTCGAGGATTTCCAGCGGCAGATCAAACAGATGAAGCGTATGGGCCCTCTCAAGAACGTTCTGGGTCTGTTGCCGGGCATGAACAGCGACATCCTGGACAAGGCCAAGATCAACGATAAGCAGTTCGTCAAGGTCGAGGCTATTATCAACTCCATGACCTTGCAGGAGCGGCGCCGGCCCGATATCATCAATTGCTCACGCCGCAAGCGCATAGCCAGGGGAAGCGGGACCAATGTCTCGCAAGTGAACAAGCTGCTCAAACAGTACCGGGACATGCGGCGGATGATGAGACAGATCAACAGCGAGGGAGGGTTACAGGAGTTCAGCCAGAAGGTGCTGGGCGGCGAATTGTAACGGCAGCGCGATTGGGTGCGCTGCGATACCACGATGTAGGAGGTGACGAGTTGGCAACGACAATCAGGCTCACTCGGATGGGCAAGAAGACGCGACCGTTCTACCGGCTGGTGGTTTTGGACAGCCGCAAGCGGCGTGATGGTGCATACCTGGCCAACGTGGGTTACTACAACCCGTTCGTAGAACCCGCCGAAGTCAAGCTGCACGACGAGGAGATCATCGCCTGGCTCAAGAAGGGCGCCACATGCTCCGGCACGGTGCGGTCCCTGCTGAGGTCACAAGGCGTACTGTACAGGTATTCCCTGATGCGTCAGGAACTGACGGACGAGGACATCGCCACCAGGATGACCGAGTGGCGGGACAGTGCCGCAGTCCGGACGTCTCGACAGGAGCAGAAGCGAGTCGAGGAGGCGAGAAAGGCTGTCGCTGCCAAGGCCACGGCCGAGGCCGAGAAGGCGGCTGAAGCCGAGGCCGCAAAGGCAAAGGAGGAGGCAAGTACTGAAGAGGTCG
>CBDURX010000377.1:0-3531 GCA_965369485.1 uncultured bacterium
GCCCACTGTCAAGTTGGCGACCATGGCCGTCAGCCCCGCTGCCTGAGCGGCCGTGAGAGCGGCCACCGAACCACCGCCAGGCGCTGGCGAGTCACAGGAGAGCTCGTCGATGAACTCCCGGTTGGACATACGGACCAGAGGGCCATCCACGAGACCGGCCTGGTACTCCACTATCTTCTCGGCGGGATCGAATGGCGTGATCTCGCTCAGGCCCTGGCTCTGGATGGCGGTTTCGATAAGCATCTTGCGTGGTACGCCTGCCGATTGGTTTGCTTCCAGGAGGTAGTACCTGCCGGCGGCCAGCAGATCCTGCTCCGGGATCAGACCCACCAGTTCGCTGCCGGTGACCCGGATGCCGCGCTGGCGTGCCTGCCTCCGTACCTCTTCGAACGCCTCGTGAGGTCTGGTGACGCTGGTGTTCACGAGGTTGATGGAGATCTGAGCCCGGTCGTACTCGGGGATGACCCAGCCGACTGCTTTGACCGCCTTGAGCGTTCCCGGCACCTTGATGGCCTTGCCGTCCGCGTCACGCACGATCTTTCCCGCAGCATCCCGCTTGGCTCGACCCGCCTCACGAATGTCCAGGGCGATGTCCGAGGCGATTTTGCGGTAACGAGTATTGAGATTGACATTGTAGGCCACCAGGAATTGTCGAGCACCCACGTTGGTGACGCCGGTACGGGCCACGTGTTCGTTGAACTCGTTGGGGCCGAAATCCGGTTTCCACTCGGCTCTCCCCAGCTTCTCGACAAGAGCTTCGTACTCGCCCTTACGGCAGTGCGCGAGATTACGCCGCTCGGGCAGCAACGCCGCCTCCTCGTAGAGATAGACGGGTATTTGCAACTCCTGGCCGATGCGCTGGGCGACCCGTCGGGCGATGCCTATGCAGTCCGCCATGGTGACACCGCTGACGGGAACGAAAGGACAGACGTCGGTGGCCCCGTGGCGCGGGTGAGCCCCCGTGTGCTTGGTCATGTCGATCAGCTGGGCGGCCCGCTGGACCAGGCGGAAAGCCGCTTCCTCCACGCCGGACGGCGATCCGATGAGGGTGATCACGGTGCGATTGGTGTCCGCGCCAGGGTCGACGTCCAGCAAGCTGACGCCTTCAACCTCTTCTATCACCGACGTGACGGTGTCGATGAGGCCGCGGTCCCTGCCCTCGCTGATATTGGGGACGCACTCGACGAGCTGCCTCATGACTCTCAACCTTTCTTGCTCGGTTAACCCGGTGCTGACCCGGCCGGTCCGGCGGGCCGTGGAATACGCATCGTCACTGCTAAGCAAAATAACCGGCTCGTGGAGCTAATTCCAGGAGGAAGCTGACTTCGCACCAATCTGTAGCCGTGCTGAGGACCAGATCTCACCCGCGTGGTTGGGTAAAGAGCGAGACCTGGCGCTCCAGATGCAACCTTCGGGTGACTGCTGCGTCTATTTGATGTTGCCAACCTTTTCCTCGCCATGGGAGATCAAGACATGCAGATGCGCAAGCGCAATAAGAGACTCATATGGGTTCTGAGTCTGGTGGCCGTGGTGGTGATCGCCGCTGCGGGCTTCTGGCTCATCGGCAAGCAGCCTTTCGGATCCGGCACGGCCAAGGCCGGAGACGCCGATAGCGTCAAGGTGGCCGTTGCGGACGATGACCAGGATGCTGCTAGGGATGGCAAGGACGGGGAGCCGGAGGAGGTGCCAGTGCCGGTGGAGCTGGGCCTGGTTCAGCGGCGCCCCATCGCCGCTTTTTACCGAGCGGCATCCGTCATCGAGGCAAATCGCCTCGTCGATCTCGTGACGAAGGTCCAAGGTCGGGTCCAAACCATCTACGCGGAGGAGGGGGACTGGGTCGAGACTGGCGAGATCATGGCCGAACTGGAGAACAGCCGCGAAAAAATCCAGCTGCGACAGTCCGAGCTCAAGCTGGCGGAACAAGAACGTTTGCTGGAGCGGAACCGGTCCATGCTGTCGGAGGAGCTGATCAGCCGCCAGGTGTATGACGACTCCCAGAATGCCTACGATCTGACCGAGGCCGATCGTGATCTGGCTCGTATCGCCCTGGAAGAGACCATCATTCGCGCGCCGTTTGCAGGGCAGCTGACCGACCGTAAGATTGTTCTCGGTCAGCACGTGAACATGTTGGCTCCGTTGTTTACCCTCGCCGACTTCCAGCCGCTGCGCGTCCGTGTCCACCTGCCCGAGATCATCGCCCGCAAGGTTTCCGCCGGCCAGCGCGTACTGGTTTACCCAGAAGCGGTGAGCGAGCCCATTGCCGCCATCGTCGAGCGGGTGGCTCCTGTGGTGGACCCCGCCACGAGCACGGTGCGGCTGACCCTGCGCCTGGAGGAGAACCAGAACCAGTCGCGCGTCGGCGGTTTCGTGAAGGTACGCATCACCACAGAATCTCACCTCGAGGCGCTGGCCGTGCCCAAGCTCGCGCTCGTCGAGGAGGGCGGTCTGCGTAGCGTGTTCGTCGCCGCGGCCGACACGGTACGCAAGGTGGAAGTTCGCACTGGACTTTACGACGAATCACACGTGGAGGTGCTGGACGGAGTCGATGAAGGCGACTTCATCGTCACCCTCGGACAGGGAAGTCTGAGAACCGGCAGCCTGATCGAGCCCTTGAACGGTGCGGATGTGGGCTGGCCTCAGTTATCCTCGGCCGGACAGTTCGCGACTGGCGAGGTCGAGACCACCCTGGCCCGAACCCCGAACGAGTGAGCAAGGAGCTGCCGTGAAGGCCATCCGTTTTGCTGTCACCCATCCCGTTACGATATGGATGGCGACACTGGCGGCCGTCGTGTTCGGTCTGGTGGCGCTGGGCCGCCTGGACATGCGGTTGTTGCCGGAGATCCGCTATCCCAGTGTGACCGTTCAAACCGAGTTTCCCAACACCGCGCCCGTTGACGTGGAGAACCTGGTGACACGCCCGCTGGAGGAGACGGTGGGCGTGGTCGCTGGCTTGCGCAAGGTTCACTCCATCAGCCAGGCGGGTCTGTCTCAGATCACCCTGGAGTTCGACTGGGGCACGGAGATGGACTACGCGGCCCTGGACGTGCGAGAGAAGATCGACCTGATCGAGCTGCCGGAAGAGACCAGCCCGCCACTCCTGCTCAAGTACGACCCTGCGCAGGAACCGGTGCTACGGATTGGGTTGTGGGGTGATCTGCCGCTGGTCGTCCTGCGCAACATGGCCGAGGACGTTCTCAAGAAGGAGATCGAGTCGTTACAAGGGGTCGCCGCGGCGAAGGTGTCCGGCGGCCTGGAAGAGGAAATACAGGTCGAGGTGGACGAGTCGCGGCTGTCGACGCTCGGAATTCCCATCGCGGCGGTGAACCAGGCGCTGGCTCAGGAAAACATCAACGCCTCGGGCGGGCGTCTGCGCGATCGCAACGCCGAGTACATCGTGCGGACCCTCAGCCGCTTCAACAGCCTCGAGGATATCGCCGGTGTCACCGTGGCGAATGTGGATGGTCGACAAGTCAGGCTGGAGGACGTGGCGACGGTGAGAAGGACTCACCGGGAACGCACAACCGTCACCCA
>CBDURX010000378.1:0-3511 GCA_965369485.1 uncultured bacterium
GATCATCCTGGCGTATCCCGGTCACGCCTGCTTGCCGGCGGACCTACCTGCCTGGTTGACGGCCTCGTTCTTGTATCCTATTTTGGGCAAAGCCGTTAAAAATTTGGCGTCTGTAGCGAATTCAGTGTGCCTGCAGCGGATTCAGCTCGATGGATGCCGTGAAAATGCTCCCGAGTATCCAATCTCGAGCAGTCGGTTGGATTGCTGGTATCGCCATGAGGAGGACCCATGAAGATAGCCGTATGCGTGAAACAGACCCCCGATTCGGAGACCCGGATCACCTTGAAGGAGCCCGCGGCCAGCCTGGACGATTCGACCTTTACCCGTGTGCTGAACCCCTACGACCAGTACGCCGTGGAAGAAGCCATCCAGATCAAGGAGCGGACCGAGGGTTGCGAGGTGACCGCCATCACCATCGGCGCGGACCGGGTCAAGGAGTCCATCAAGAAGGATTGCCTGGCCGTCGGGTGTGACAAGGCGATCATCGTGGACGATCCGGCCCTCGAGAACATCGACGAGCTGGGTATCGCCAAGGTGCTGGTCGCCGTCCTGAAGAAAGAACAGTACGACCTGATCATGTTCGGCATCAAGGCCATCGACGACGACAGTGGCCAGGTCGGCATCATGGTGGCCGAGCTGCTGGGCCTGCCCCACGTCGGGGTGATCACAAAGCTGGATCTCGCCGAGGGCGAACTCACGGCCCAGCGCGAGATCGAGGGCGGCAAGGAAGTGGTCGGTGCCAAGCTACCCGCCGTGCTCACCTGCCAGAAGGGTCTGAACGAGCCGCGCCTGCCCAGTCTACCCAACATCATGAAGGCCGGCAGCAAGCCCATGGACAACTTGACTTGCGCCGACCTGGGCATCGAACCGCCTGCCCGCAGTTACGAGATCAAGCTCTACTCCCCGCCGCCGCCGCGGGCCGAGTGCAAGATCGTCGAGGCGGACGACCCCGCCGCGGCCGCCAAGGAACTGGCCCGCCTGCTGCGCGAAGAGGCCAAGGTGATCTGACGGGATTCAAGAATCAAACGACGAGGGGAACCAGACATGCCGAACATTGCCGTGTTCATAGAACAGCATGACGGGAACGTCAAGAAGGTCGCCTGGCAGATGATCAGCGAGGCACGCCGCATCACCGACACCGCCGGCGGCGAGGTCTGGGGCGTACACCTGAACACCGCCTCCTGCGACCACGCGACCGAGGCCGGCCGGTACGGCGCCCACAAGATGTTCACCGCCACCGACGAGCAGTTCAAGATTTACAACAGCGAGAGTTACACCACCGCTCTAAATAGCTTCTGCGAGGCGCAAAAGCCGGACCTGCTGCTGATCGGCGCCACCGCCCTGGGCAAGGACGTGGCCCCCAAGCTGGCCGCCAGGCTCGACTGCGCCTGCAACAGTGATAGCGTGGGCTTGATCTTCGAGGGCGGTTGGGAGATCCGGCGGCCCATCTTCGCCGGCAAGTGCTACATCGATGTGACACCCAACAGTGATCTGGCCATCGTCTGCATCCGGCCCAATGCATGCATGTTGAGCGAGGGCTCGGGCGGACCGGCCGCCGAGGAGAGTTTCGATCCCGGGCTCGGCGGCATCGACCCCAAGGCTGTGATCAAGGAGATCCTGGCCGGCGCGGGGGAGAAGGTGACGCTGACCGAGGCCGAGATCGTGGTCTCCGGTGGTCGCGGCATCAAAGGACCGGAGAACTTCCACCTCATCGAGGAGCTGGCCGACGTGCTGGGGGCCGCCGCCGGCGCCAGCCGCGCCATCGTGGACGCAGGCTGGGTGGACTACTCCCACCAGGTGGGCCAGACCGGCAAGACCGTCAGCCCGAACCTTTACATCGCCTGCGGGATCAGTGGCGCCATTCAGCACCTGGCGGGCATGAGCTCGTCCAAGTGCATCGTCGCCGTGAACAAGGACGCCAACGCGCCCATCTTCAAGGTGGCCGACTACGGTATCGTGGGCGATCTGTTGCAAATTGTCCCCAAGCTGAAGGACGAGATCGCCGCACTGCGCGGTTAGTGAGGAACCGGGGACGTAATGTGAGGCGCTGTGCGGGACCCTCAGGATTATAAGCTCATTGACTTACTAATCTAGAGGGGTCTGAACAGGTGCTGCAGGTCCAACCTCGCGGGCAGGGCAACGCTTCAGCCCTCGCCTGCGACCCGGCCCTGGATACGGTCGCTGACCGCGGCCACGGCCGTGTCCGCCTCGGCAACGAGTTGTTCCAGTATCTCACGCAGCGGCTGCACCTTGTTGACCAATCCCACCGACTGGCCGGCCATGAGCGATCCGTGGTCGGTCTTGCCATCGATGGCTGCATCGCGTAACGACCCGACCCAGAATTTTTCTACCTCGTACTGGGCATCGGAGCGGGAGATCTCCTCTCCCTCCAGCTTCTTGAGCAGTACGAGCTGTAGCTGCCCAAAATCCAACATGGCCTTGTTGTTCAAGGCCCGCACCGAGACCACGGGCAACTTGCTGCTGTACTGGGGCGTGGAGATGGCCTCCCGCGCACGAGCGCGGATGAAGACTTCCTTGAAGCGCGGGTGGGCGCTGCACTCCTCTGCCATCACGAAACGGGTGCCCATCTGGGCGCCGGCCGCCCCCATCAGGCAGAGGTGAGCTATCAGCCGCCCGTCGGCAATGCCGCCGGCCACGAAGATCGGTAGCTGGTCACTGTATTTGAAGAGAATCTCCTGCAGCAGGACCACGGTGGAGACGTGACCGATGTGGCCACCCGCCTCGCTCCCCTCCAGGATGAGAGCGTCGGCGCCGTACTCGATCATACGCTTGGCGATGGTATCGGTGCTGGCGAAGCAGACGACCTTGGCGCCGCTCTTCTTGGCCATCTGCACCTGGGACTGACGTGGGATGGAGCCGGCGAAGATGATGTGGCTGACCTTCTTATCGCACAGGATCTCCAGGTGAGCCATGTAGTTGGGGGCGATGGTGATGACGTTGCCCGCGAACGGCTTGTCGGTTAGCTGGCACGTCTCGTCGATGTAATCGGCCCACAATTCCGGCGGCATGTTGCCGGCAGCGAGGCTGGCAAAAGCACCGTGGTTGGACATGAGAGAGACCAGCTTGGGGTCGCTGATCCATGTCATGGCCCCACACATGATCGGCAGCTCGGACCCGAGAAATTCCTTGCCACGATGCCAGATACGATCGAGGCGCTCGGTGGCGCGGACTGGCTCTAGCGCACTCATGCTTCATCCTCCTGAAATACACTCTTGGCACGGGGAGAGTGCCAATACAGTACCAAATTGCTCGGCAATATCAACCTCGAAGCAAGCGCTTCCTCCTCAACCGAAGCTGTGGCCCTCCCCTTCGGACTGCACATCGCTACTCGGTACCCACTCCTCCACCACCGGAAAATTATCCAGCCGCTTGTCGATGGCCGCCTGCAGGAACGCGTTCACCCACCAGAAGACGTCTTGCCGGCGGATGGCCCGGCGCATGGCGCTCATGCGTCGCGCCCGCTCATCGGCCGGCATGTTGATGGCCGTGT
>CBDURX010000379.1:0-3509 GCA_965369485.1 uncultured bacterium
CATGCCCGCTTGGGCCAGACGTGAGGTCATCCAACCCACGCCGCACCCGAATTCCAGGGAGCGGCTTCTCCCCTTGGCCCATTCGTGAAGCCAACGGGTGTTCTCCTCGTACCAGGGCCACTGGAAGGAACGATTGACGTCGCCCTTCAAAGGGGTGGTGGTGGCGATCAATTCCGGCTCCTCGCGCGAATCCCAAAGAAAAACAAGAACCCAATTGGGATGGATAGGCATCATAGGGGCATGGCTTCCACACACAACAACCCGACCGTCAGTCTCCCCATTCTCCCGACAATAGGATGGCGTTCTCCACTGATTGAGGGCACGATCTCGTTTGCCCTTGAAAAAGCACCCTTACCCAGGAAGGAGAACGCCCATGGACAGGTATATCGGATTGGACGCCCATGCGTCAAGTTGCACCGTCGCGGTCATCGGTCCCCGCGGCAAGCGGCTGCACTACCAGGTCGTCGAGACCAACGCATAGGCCCTGATCGACTTCATTCGGACAATACACGGCAACCGCTACCTCTGCCTCGAAGAAGGCACTCAAGCTGGCTGGTTGTACGAGGTTCTCTCACCCCACGTGCAGGAAATCGCCATTGTTGGAGTTCGGAAGAAACGGGGGTCCAAAATCGACAAGCTCGATGCGTTCGGACTGGCCGAGAAGCTTCGTATCGGCGCGATCCAGAGCAAGGTCTACAAGGAGCGAGGCTGGTTTGGGCCACTTGGTCAAAGCCTGCGGTATGCTGGTGGACAACTCGGTGCGGGTCCAGAACAGGATCAAGAATCTGCGGCTCTCACGGGGTATTGCCTGCGGTGGGGAGCGGGTGTATTCGGTCTCCGGGCGCGAACAATGATAAGAAGCTGCCGGCGCAGTCTCGGCCTCAGGCCGAGATCTTGTACCGAAAGCACGATGCCCTGATCGAAATGCGCAAGCAAGCACAGAAACCGATGCTCGCCGTCACGACATCTCGGTGTTCGTCAATTTCTGCAATTTCAAGTTGACGTTTCAGTTCAACCCAAAGTGTAGACTGAACCTGTACTTCTCGGGACAATTCAGCATGGCGTTGTCTGAGCTCGGGTTACATGGAATAGGTTTATACCGTTTTGAGAGTCCGCTACTGAATTATTAATAGTGTTAGCCAATGCCACAAGTCCAGGTTGCGAACAGGAGAATTTCGGTAACACTCTTCTCTCGACTGGAATTATTTACTCGTCTTATCCACTATCGCCTAGTCCGTCGTCAGTTTAGTCCGTCCTCACTATAATCCAGTAAACCGTCGCCGCGCTGGCCGCGATGGCGAAGATATCCCGGACCGTTTCCATGGTGCTTCCCTTCTGCTTGGGTGTTTTCTCCGGCACCATGATCGTCGACCCGGCCATAACCTCCGGATCTTTCCAGATCTTCTTGATGGGCCGCGACATGCCGTTGGGATAGACCACGCGGGTCTTCCACTTGTCGGCGTTCTCCGCGTAACCACCGGCCCGGTTCACGTAGTAACCCAGACTCTTCCCCTTCTCCCACACGATGCTGGTGGGGAAACCCACCGTCCCGATCACCTTGACCGTGTTGGTGAACTCGGGCACCATGATCTCGTCGCCGGCCGCCAGCACGACATCGTGATCCGAACCCGGCTTATCCAGAGCTTTTCTGAGATCGAGCGCTATGTTGCCGATACCCTCCTTGGCGCGCACGATGCGTGTTCCGGGTACGAAGGCCGTCGGTTTCAGACCACCGGCGCGGCTTATCAGGTCGCTCAGCTTCTCGTCAGGCCGTTCCAGGCTGTAAACGCCGGGGTAGTACACTTCGCCACGGACCACGATAGTCCGTTGCAATTCCCACCACGGTAATTTCCGCAGGGCCACCTGGTCGAACGGTTGCAACAGAAAACTCTCGGTGGTCTGCAGGAAATCATCACCCAGCGGGACTATGAGAACCTCGACCGTGTTTTCGTGCCGGTCGCTCAGATCCCTGCTGCCGAGAACATCCAGCTTCAGGCGGGAGACCTCGGCCCGCAGTAGATCAGCCGACTCCTTCAGGCCTCCGGCCTTCAGAATCAGGTCGCGGAGAGTCATGCCCTCCCGGTAGTCGAACTGGCTCGGCTGGCGAATATCCCCCGTGATCACCACGTAGGAACGATCCTCCAGATCCCACCGGGAGAAGACTTGTACCTGATCCATGGGCTGCAGCAAGACAGGGCCGGCCCGCCCGGCCATGACATCTCCCAGGGGAAAGTCGAAGCTCTGGTAGGTGCGATCCGGACTGACCCGGTCGACGATGGCCCTCTCTTGCATCGTGTCGGGCCACAGACCACCAGCCTGTTGCACCAGCTCCCTGGCCGTCATTTCCGGTCGGTATTCATACCGCCCGGGTCGCTTGACGTTGCCCTGGACCTCCACCCAGTTCACCAGTCGGTCGGCGATGGCATCCCCGCTCACGATATCGCCATCTATGAGTCTGGCCTGATCAGGATCACTGGGCAGGCTTGTGACGGGATCGATGGCGATGTCCAGGTAGGTCTTGTCCGGCTGTTCGGGCTGGCGCATAGCCGGCGGCAAGATCCTTTCGATGTGCACCACCTCGACGGCGGCGGTGGTCGTGAACCCGCCGCCGAACGTGAGGAGAGCCGTCAGCCCTTCCTCTGCCCTCAGCTCGAAGATCAACGGCCGCCGGACGGCCCCTCGCAGTTCGACGGTCTTGCCCCGGGGCGGGATGTACACTGTGTTGCCCTCGCGCAGGATCACGTCCCCTTCCCGCTTCCCCTCCAGCAGGTAGCGGTACAGGTCGAAGGAAGCCACGGCTTCACTGCCGCGCATCAGACGGATATCGCGCATGGAGCCTGTCTCGGCCGGCCCGCCTGCCGCGTAGAGAACCGTGAACACTGTTGCCACCGAGCTCAGCTCGTAGGCACCGGGCTGGACGGCGTCGCCCACTACGTAGACACGGATCGCCCGCAAGCTGCCCAGGGACACGTCCAGAAAGGTCGTGGCCCGTTCAGGCCGGCCCGCCAGGCCCGAATAGGAACGGGACAACCTCTCGCGGATGTCCCCTTCGACTTGGGACAATGTCCGGTTGAAGCAGGTTATCTTGCCTCCCTTGGGCAGGATGATGGAGCCGTCGCGGTCCACGATCCTCTCGAGGCGGAACTCCACCTCGCCCCAGACATCGACAATGATCTGGTCGCCGACCCCGATGAGGTAGTCCTCCGGTACGGGACCGAAGGTGGTCGGGTTGAACACGCCTGGATCGAGCTTGAAGAAATCGGCCCCGAAGAAGCGTGAGGGGGGGGCCTCGTCTACGACAGCAACCGATTCCACGGCGATACCGGCCAGAGGGGTCACAGGCTCACCCTCCAGGGGCAGGATTATCAACGGCGGTGCCGGCTTGCTGTCATCGATGTCTTCTAGGCTGGTGCGACCGGGCTCCTGGACAACCTCGGCCTCTTCCGGTAGCTGACCACCCTGCTCTCGGTAGAGACGCTCCATCTCCTGCCTGCTCATCCCGCTCCGAC
>CBDURX010000380.1:0-3507 GCA_965369485.1 uncultured bacterium
ACTCGAACTTCGCGACCCCGAAAGGCATCTACACCATCGATCCGGTGACGGGAGAGGCCACCCTGGCGATCGACGTGTATACCGGCACCGGCTTCCGCTTCTTCGCCCTCGACTACAACCCCACGGACGACCTGCTTTACGGCTACACCGAGTACGGCGATTCAGGCCTCCACTCCATCGATATCGACACCGGCGAAATGGTCAAGATCGTCGGTACGATACCGGCCAGCAACGGTCAGGGGCGCGCGATGGCGGTGGGCAACAACAGTGTCTACCTGATGGCCACCCGGGGCGACGACGACATTCCCTGTTTCGCCTACGACCTGTCCCAGGGTCTGAACGGGGAGTGGGTGCCGTTCACCAACCCCTACCCCAGCTACCATTCCACAGGCGGAGCGGCCTGGATTCCCGATGAGGGGCCATCCGGGATCCTCGACGACTCGTTCGACGGGCCGAACACACCGGGCCGGCTGGAATACGCCTTCCCCAATCCCTTCAACCCGACGACCAAGATCGTCTTCAGCCTGACCGAGGATGAGCGTGTTAACCTGCGCATCTACGACGTTTCCGGGCGATTGGTCCGGGTTCTGCACGACGGCGCGCAGAAGGCAGCCGGATCGCACGAGGCAACCTGGGACGGTCGCGACGATCGAGGCCGCAGCCTGCCGTCGGGGACGTACCTGTACCGGCTGGAAATCGACGGCTTCAGTGAAACGAAGCGTATGGAGCTGGTGCGGTGATCCTGCTGGGGCTGATCGTGCTGGGGCTGATCGTGCTGGACGTGCCAGTGAAGTCTGATGGGGCGATCTGCCGCGCTCATTCAGTGTCGCGGAACTGCTCGCGCAACCGCCGGAAACGGCTCAAGTAGACGATTTCGAACAGGTCGAGACGGTCGGGCAACTGTGCCTGGCACCAGCGGCGCAGGTTGGCGATCTCGATGTCGATGTCGATGTCGGGGTAGTCGCTGGCGACGATGAGGCTGGAGATCCTGTCGGCCTTGCGCTTCAGCTCCTCGGCCATGTCACTGTCCGGTGTGGAACCTGGATCCGCCATGGCTCTCTCTCCCATCGCTTACGAACCTGTTCTGTCCCGGAGGCTGAATCGCCAATCCCCCCTATAATATAATGCCATGTCGTCCTCGCCTCACCAGCCCCGCACCGGGATCGTCTACGGACTGGCCGCGTACCTCTTCTGGGGATTCGTACCCATCTACTTCAAGGCGGTGGCGCACGTACCGTCTGCTGAGGTCCTGGCTCACCGCATCGTCTGGTCATGTGCGCTCCTGTCTTTGATCCTGTCGGCGGGGCACCGTTGGGGAGCCATACGGCAAACGCTGCGCAGACGCCGCACCCTGCTCGGTCTGACCGCTTCCACCCTCCTGGTGGCCACGAACTGGTACGTTTTCATCTGGGCTATAAGCCACAATCAACTGCTACAGGCCAGCCTGGGTTACTTCATCAACCCGCTGGTGAACGTACTGCTGGGTTTCCTTTTTCTGGGGGAACGGTTGCGGCGAGCCCAGCAGTTGAGCGTGCTCCTGGCGACGACCGGGGTGCTCTACCTGAGCTTCAGCTACGGGCAACCTCCGTGGATCGCCCTGGTGCTCGCCTTCAGCTTCGGATTCTACGGCCTGATTCGCAAGAGCATCCACGCGGGCGCCTTGGAAGGGTTGACAGTCGAAACCATGCTGTTGGCTCCGTTAGCGCTGGGGTATCTCCTCCACCTCGAACGTGCCGGCAACCTGGTCTTCACGCACCTGGACCATCGGACTGACCTGCTGTTGATGGCCAGCGGCGCCACCACCGCCCTGCCGTTGTGGTGGTTCGCCAAGGCCGCCCGGAGGCTGCGCTACGCCACGGTGGGTTTCCTGCAGTACATCGCTCCGTCGCTGGGATTCCTGCTGGCGGTGGTGGTTTATGGGGAACTCTTCACCCGGGAGCTGTTAGTGAGCTTCAGCTGCATCTGGACAGCTCTGGCCATCTACTCTGCCGACTCCTGGCGGGCGACCCGCCGGGAAGATTAATCAGCGTGCTCGATGAAGATCAGTATCGAACCGTCCATCTCCGCCCGCAGGTCCGGGTGCTGCTCGACCTCGATCTCCACTTGCTCCCGCGGCAGGATCATGCTGCGGGCCAGGTAAGTCGCCACGGCGTCGGCGCGCTGCTCGGCCAGCTGCAATTCCTCCGCGATCACCAGGACACGCACCGGCGAGTAGGGATGCTGGCGGATCTCGTCACAGGCGCGGGTGAGCCATTCTTCCCCGTAACCCGTCAACTCGGCTTCGTGGCGGTCGAACAGTTCATCGCCGGCCAGCTCGAGAATGCGGTCCCCTTCTCGCCGGTAATCCAGGGCGGGGATCCGGAAGCTGACACCGGCATAGTTGTAGGTGTTGGTTCCCTTGTCGGTGATGGTGAAGACGTAGCTGTAAGGATACCCGATGCGCAGCATCTCGCCCCGGTTGCTGCGACCGTCCCAGGCGACCTTATCCGGCGGATCACCTCCACCGCCGAAGGTCTTGAACTGCGAGCCACGGAAATCGGTGATGGCCAGGCTCCACTCCTTCACCTTGTGTCCCTCGGGATCCTCGGTGTAGAAGTGAGCCACGGGGGTGCTCGCCATCTCCCGGATCCAGGGGTGCGGCGGCTGGTCGCTGGCCAGCTTCTCCAGGTTGTTCAGGTGGGGCTTCAGACCGCTGACCGGACTGATCCCCAGCGCTTCCTCGTCCATGGCCGTGTAGAATGAGTCCACGACGGCTGCATCCAGCACGAATTCGAAACTGCCCTTCTCGATATCCTGACGCACCTTGTTTTCAGCCTCGACGACCATTTCGGGCAGAGCGGCGCCGCTCTCACCGGTAACGGTGAACTCATCCCCTTCTTGTGGTCCACCGCTGACCTGGTCCGTCTCTTCCTCCTGGGCCCAAGCCAAAACTGGTGGCATGGCCAACAGAACGGCCATCAGCACCAAGACGGAAAATGTCTGTATACGCGTAGAAGCAGGGATCTTCATGGTCGGTCCTCTTCTCCGCCTGTTTCAATTCAGACGGAAGATGATGGTGATCACGCCCCACTGTTCCACAGCGGCCTGTTCCGTGGGCAGGGACGCGAAACGGAACTGCTTGATGGCCTCCATCGCGGCGCGGTTCAAGTCGCGGTGCGCCGAGGTCTGGTCGAAGTAGAGGTTATCCTTCACCCGCCCGTCGGCAAGCACGGTGAAGTGCACCGCCACGGCTCCCTCCCAGCCGTTCCGCTTGGCCTTCTCGCTGTAGACCGGCGCCATGCTGTGCAGGATTTTGCGCCCGGAAATCTGACCCGAGATGGTCATTTTGACGCCCTTACTGTCCATCTTGACGTCGGCGACCTCGGACCTGCCGCTCTTGGCTGACTCGTCCTCGACGATGGCGTGGCTATCGACCTTCTCGACGATCCTGGTCCCGCGGCGGACCAGTCCGCTACCGCCGCCGCCGCTGGCCGATCGCATGCGGCCCCGCCGTATCGACCAGGTGCT
>CBDURX010000381.1:0-3500 GCA_965369485.1 uncultured bacterium
TGCACGATGTTCTGCACCGGGTGCTTAAGGGCGAACAGGGAGGAGTTGACAGTCCGGAGTACGTTGGCTGCGATCTCCGGATCGGCGGAGATCATCGTTCCCAGACGATCCATGGCCGGATCGGTACTGTTGATTTCCGCCAGCAGACGGGAGACGGCCGCCGGCAGCGGCGGGATGATCACGTCCTTGAACATGGCTGCGAAATTGCCACCGGCCACGGCAGCGTGCTGACGGAGGGTTCTGAGAATGTTCACGAGGTTTTCCCTGTTGTGGCCAAGCCCTGGTCGACACACTCCTTCCCCTTCATCATCGGCTGGAGGAACGGTTTTTGTAGGAATTCAGCCTGATGCAGAGCTTGCATTCCGGATGGCATGAGAAGACGGCGGAAGACCCAAGTCTTCCGCCGCCACTTCTCGTGTCATCTCATGATGATACCCTCGCTGGGGTTAATCCGGGCTAAGCATCACCCACCATCTTCTTGAGGCGTTCGATCCGTTGCTCGTACTCCCGGGCGAACTTGATAACGCCCGCCGCGATGAAGTCGGGATCGATGTGCGCCTCGGTGCAAATTTCGTCCACCGAGCCGCCGGTACGCCAACGGTTATCCCAGTCGCTGGACAGGGCGTACTCGTTGGCGAGGGGGTTGAAGACCCAGTCGCTCATCAGGCGGCGCGAACGGTTGGTGATGAAACTGCTGTTGAACTTGTCACCATCGCTGAGGACCTGCTGGCGGTACTCGGCGGGTTGCAGCGCGAAGAGCTGCGGGCTGGGTGCGGCGACGAACTTCACGTTCACGCCGGCGGCGTCGATCTTCTCCAGGGCTCGGATGAGGTTGTAGGTGGACATGGTCCCCTGCACGATGATGCAGCCCTGTTTGGGCTTGCCTGTGTCATAGTCCCGGAGTATGTATGCGCCCTTGGCCGCCTCGAAGTGGGAGGCCAGGCCCAGGGCTGCGCGATCGGGTAGCTCCACCGGCGGCCTGGTCAGGTGCAGAGCGATGATGGGCTGGACCGTCTGCATGGCGGCCGCCACCAGGACGGGCACCTCGTTGTACTCCCAGGGATGGAGGTCGATGACCTGCCCATCGGGGAATAGTTGCGTTACACCTGGTGAATAGACGCCGAAGTGGGTCCGGCTGTCCTCGGCGGTCTCGGGACCGGAGTGGCCCGCAACCCAGAGTACCTTGCCCAACTTGAAGTTGCAGTCCTGGGCTAGTTGGCTGAACAACCGCATGGACCCGTATTTCAGGTAGGAAAAGGAGCCGTAGGTGGAGCAAGCCGTGAAGAATCCGTTGAAATCCTGCTCCGGGTCCGGTGCCAGGTTCACGCTGGCGGCTCCGCAGCAGATGCCGCTGTTGGCGAACTCTGTGATTTCCTGGGGCAACATGACGCCTTCGAGGTTGCCTTCCCGGTCGTACCAACCGAAGCCCGGCAGATCGTCGTAGTCCTTGCCGAAACCGGAGATGTTGGTGGAGTCGGCCAGGTCGGCGCTGCAGGCGATGAACAGCGGCCGGCCGTAGTTCTGCTTGCAGTACGCGTTGATCCAGGATCCCCACCGTGCCAGGGCGGCCCGGTTGGGCTTCTTCTCACCGGGCTTGGCCCACATCGAGGCGGGATAGGCGGTGAAGTCGAACAGTTTGGGGTCATGCAGTGGGTTCTTGTCCTCCGGCAACAAGAATCCCGGCAACTGCTCCGGGACGCTGTCGCCCAGCTCCACGAGACGGTCGGCAAGGTAACGGAGTGTCTCCTCGTTGTTGCGCAGGATGTCCAGGGCCGTGTTGATGTGGGCGGAGGCCTGCTCCCTGCGAGCTGCGGGATCGTCGGGGGCCGGCTGACCGATACCATCCCACTTCACCTGATACTTGTCCGCAAAGTCCTGGCGGCATTGCCAGAACTTCTCGCTGTTCATCTTGTGCGGCACGCCGTGGCTCTTGTTGTCGTACGTGTAGTATTCCCGCCCCTTGCGGGTCTTACCGAAGGTCAGGCCAGGGCGCAGGGCCGGGTTGTCACCGTGAACCATCTCCAGGATGGCGTGGGTCACGTCCGCCCAGTCGCTGCCGTTCTCGGCCTCGTGGACGTGCCAGCCGTAAGACGCGAACCAGTCACGCGGAGTGCCGTGCACGACGCTGGAGATGGGTTGGTCGTCGATGCCGAAGTTGTTCCAGTCGAGGATGAAGAAGAGGTTGTCGAGGCCCAGCCCGTAGGCCGAATTCTTGGTCTCGTGGTGGCAGCCGGCGGTGTGTCCGCCTTCACCCTCGATGGCGAAAACCCGCACGCTGTCCAGGCCGGCGCGCTTCAAGGCGATGGCCTCGCCCGCTGCGGGCGGGGCGCCGTGCCCGCTCGGACCGGTGTTCCACTTGACGAACAGGTTCTTGCCCTCCATCTCGACGTGGCCGGGCAGGCCGCCGTTGTTCCGTAGATCGAGCAAGTCTTCCCACGTGAGCTGTCGCTCCGCTCCGCCCGGCACGAGATACTTCTCGTCGCCAGTCTTTTCGTACATGGTCCGCAGTGCCTCGTTGAAGACAGCTAGCATGCCGTAGACGAGGGGAGCAGTGTGGCCGGCGATCAACACGAACCGGTCGCCGAACCGCTTGCCAGGATGCCGAATGTCCCAGCGCATGACGCCGCTCAGCAAGAGACTGATCAGGAAATGAACTTTGGACCGACTGCCGCCCGGATGGCCGCTTTGCCGGTGGTTGAGCATCAGATCGATCATCTGGTCGACTACGTCCTTGATGAGCTCCCAGTGCTCGAAGTTGGTTTTCTGAGCTTCGCAGAGCTTCGTCACATCGGTAGCGGTGAGTTTCGCGGCATCAGACACGGCTCGACTCCTCCCGTCACAAGGCGGCTTGTGCGTCAACGGTTCAATAGCGGGAACATGGTAGATCCTACGGGAAAATGGTAGGTGGGACGGCTTTCTTCAAGTCCAGTTCGAGCTGATCCTCATGGGAAGCCTCAGATCAGCGATCGGCCCAGGTGGAACAGTTGCAGAACAGCCGCCGCGGCCCGGGCGTCGTCCACCGCTCGGTGGTGGGCCAGCTCCGCGGTGATGCCCATTTTTTTAGCGATGTTCTTGAGGGTCAGACCGGAGGTCCGCTCCTCGTGCTCGGCCAGCCAGACCGTGGCCACGGCCCGGACGTCGAGGGCACCGCCGGCGATATGGGCTGAGAAATCGAGACCGTATCGTGCGCACTCCTTGCGCAGCAGCGGGATGTCGTAGTAGGCCCCGAAGGCGGAGATGATGGCCTTGTTGCGGGGACCGTACCACTGGAGAAACCTGTCTCCGACAGCTCCGAAACTGTCCTTGTCGGCCACCATCTCGGGGCTGATGCCGGTGATCTCGGTGATGAACGGGATGATGGGATATTGCTCTGGCCGCACCAGCTCGCTGAAGCTCTCCTTGATCTCCAGGCTGCGCCGGTCCAGGCGCACGGCTCCGATCTCGATGATGCTGCTGCGCTCGATGGTGTTGGCGCCCCGGTCCTCGGCGGGACAGGTGGC
>CBDURX010000382.1:0-3493 GCA_965369485.1 uncultured bacterium
CTTGTAGAACATAATAGAAGGCTTTATCCCGCCAGGATTTCATCGTCTCGAGATGCAGGGCCGAGATGCGGTCCAAGGCCGCTTGGTAATTCCTGTCCATGAGGTCGAGGTGGACCCAACCCAGCGCGATTTCAGGTGCGTCCTGGTTGGGAGCTCGGGCCAGGACAGCCCGGGTTTCCTCTGTCGAACCACGCCAGTCGAGGAGATTTTCCGCCTTCCGCTGGTAGAGTTCGTTCTCGTCCGGCGTGAGCGCGATGGCCCGGTCGAACAGGTGGTCGGCCATTTCGTTCCGTCGCAATCCCTCGTAGGTTTTACCCAGTTCCAGGCACAAATGTGCGTTCTGGGGATCCAGCTGCAAGGCCTGCTGGAGCTGAGCTATGGACTCGTCGAGGCGACCCTGGCGCCTGCGGATGTACCCGACTCCCTCGAGAATATCGGGATTGTTCGGGAGCACAGCCGCGGCGGCCTGGAATTCGACGAGCGCGCGATCGTAGTCGAAATATCCCAGGTAATAGTGATAGCCCTGAGCGATGCGCACCTGGGGCAGATCGGGGTCGAGGGCGGTGGCTTTGCGCAAGGATTCCTCGGCCTTGACCAAGACCTCCTCCGTGGCGTCTCCCACCAAGTAGAGCATGTCGTACACGTTCGCGAGTTCGGCATGGGCCAATACGAAATCGGGGTCCAGTTCCAGGGCACGCTCGAACATCTGAGCCGCCAGCTCGAATCGCTGCCGCTCGTAACCCGGCCGGTTCCATATATCCATGGCACGCAAGTAAGCCTGGTAAGCCTCCATGTTCTCCGTTGGTTGGGAATGGATGGCCCGCAGCTCCGGTTCGAGCAGGGCGACGTTCAATTCCCGCGCGACCTCTTTGGCAATATTCGTCTGAACGGCGAAAATATCCTCCAGCTTGCCGTCGTAACGTGAAGCCCAGAGGTGGGTGTCATCCTCAACCCTGATCAGCTGGGGGGTGACACGGATCCGGCTCGGTCCGTCAGCTCTCCTCTCCCAACGTACGGTGCCTTCCAGGACGTAGTCCACTCCGAGTTCCTCTCCGATTTGCTTCAAGGTCGGTCGCGTCTCCTTGTATTGAAGGGCGCTCGTGCGAGAAATGACCCCGAGACCCTTGAGAGCGGCGAGCCGACTGGTGATCTCCTCGGTGATTCCGTCGGCGAAATATTCGTCCTCGGGAGAGCCCAGGTTCTCGAAGGGGAGAACGACGATCATTTTGCGTGGGGATTCGGCCTGGCTCAGGGCAGGCGTCTCCTCGTCGGGCTGCTGGAAACTCCCTTCACGATGGCGCAGCTGTTGAACGGCGAGGATGCCCACGACCAGGGCAGCGGCCGCGCCGGCGATGAGGACCGGTATTCGCCACGATCGAGGCCGGGTTGGGCGCGAGATCTCGCTGCGGCTCCGAATGATCGACTCCGATTGAAGTTCGTGCTGTAAATTGCGCAATGAGTTGCGCAAACCTTTGGCGGTTTGGTGCCGGTGGTCGGGGTTCTTCTCGAGACAGCCGGCAATGATCCGGCTCAGATGTTTGGGGAGATCCTCCTTCAGATCCGTTACCGGTGTCGGCGCATCCTTGAGGATGGATGACATCAAATCGGCCGAGGACTCGCCCTGGAAGGGCCTTTCTCCCGTGGCCAGCTCGTACATGATGATGCCGAGGGAGAAGAGGTCCGAACGGGGATCTATCTCCTTGCCCTGGAGCTGTTCCGGTGACATGTAAGGGACCGTTCCTACAATGTGTCCCTCTCCGGTAAGTTTCTCATCCAGCACCCGGGTCATTTCGACCGGAGTGTCCGTCTGCTGCAGCTTGGCTAGCCCGAAGTCGAGAATCTTCACCTGGCCGCCTTCGCCGATCATGATGTTGGCAGGCTTCAGATCGCGATGGATAATGCCCTGTGCGTGAGCCGTACTGAGGGCTTCGGCCAGCAACAAGGAAAAGGAAAAGAACGTCTCGAGATCCACACCGCCGGTGGGGATCACTTGATCGAGGTTGTGGCCCCGGACCATCTCCATGGTGATGAAGTGGATGCCCTCGGCTTCCTCGACAGAATAGACGGTGACGATGTTGGGATGGTTGAGCGCGGCAACCGCCTCGGCTTCCCTCTGGAAGCGTTCCAACCGCTGGGGGTCATCGGCCAGGTGAGCCGGCAAGACCTTCAAAGCGACGCGGCGCTTCAGCCGGGTGTCCTCGGCTTCGTAGACAATGCCCATGCCGCCTTTACCGAGCTCGGCGAGGATCCTGTAGTGGGCAATGGTCTGGCCAATCACGACTTGCGTTCACTCCGGATGGTGAGGCGGCTGAGTGTTTTTATGGCACGAATCGGTACAAGTCGAGAATAAGGCCATCAAGCCGTAATGACAACCGTGGCGTCGAGTGGGGCAGAATGACAGGCGGGCGGTGGAATTTTTTTGGAGAGGCTTGCAGTTGGCGGAGTACCCCTCACTCCTTGGCGTGGAATAAGGAGGATGCAGGTTTGTTGAATTTCATTTGCGCTGAAGCTATATTGTCTGGTGTACGATAGAGTATGTGAGTCAATATCTTTCGTCAATTTGGCAAGCCCGCTGACGTGGGGGCGACAAGGTTTCGACGTGATCGGGGGACTGTGGACTGCGTGCCGAGATCCCGCCTCTCTCGTAAAACGGTGGAAAAACAATAAGTGACGAAGCAAACTTCGCACTGGCTGCCTAAATAAAGGCAGCCCGTCCCCGGGCAGGGGGGACCCCGGCCCTGTCCAAGGGGGCGTCATTCACCGGTGTCTGGCCCCGAACCAGGTCCCTGGGGGAGGGGTGAGAAATTCGTGGGACTGGTCTGGTGGTTGGTGGGTCGCGTGACCATCCGTCAGACGAGATCAACGCGCGGCTATGCATGTAGACGTCTGCAGGGTACCGGTTACGGACGCGGGTTCGATTCCCGCCGCCTCCACCAATAACTCCTTACTAGTCTACAGGGTTACTGATACCGCCTTCGCCGTCTCCAAAATGTCTCCAAAATCTGGAACTCGTGAAGGCCTTTCCAGCAGCTGAATAGCAGCTTCCACAGCAGCCGGGCTCAGGTGCATGTATCACTGCGAGGTTGAGAGATCCTTGTGGCCAGCTAACTCCTGGATAGCACGCACAGGAGCCCCTCTCATCGACAAATGAGAGCACAAAGTGTCCCACGAGGTCTGGTATATCTACAACTCGACGATCACCGGCTTCCGCTGCTGGGTGATATCCCCCGCGATCATTCTCAAGCCTAACGCAATCGCAGCAACCGGCGCGTCAATGTTGTATCCCCGGCACTCATTCTGCAGAAGTAGATGCCGCTGGGCAGAGATCGCCCACGGTTATCCGCTCCATTCCACTCGATGCTGAAGACGCCGGCTTCCTTGGAGCCTTGCACCAGCGTGCGGACGAGCTGTCCTTTGATGTTGTAGATCTCGATCGCGAAATCCGCCGGCCGGCTCAGGTTGTAGTGGATGATGGTCCGATCATTGAACGGAT
>CBDURX010000383.1:0-3492 GCA_965369485.1 uncultured bacterium
CGTGGATGATCCAGGCCGATTCCGACTCGTCGGCAGGAAGTCCCAGACGCTCCCCCTTGGCATAGGAGCCGGGATAGCCAGCCGAGGCACCCACCACCACCACGCAGTGGCGACGCCAATCTGTCAATGCGGCGCCGGGCCAGGCCCAGGAAGCTGTCGTCTGCGAACGGTCCAGCTGTGCCAGATGATCGCCTAGGCGTCCCTGAGCGGCTGCCGTCACGAGGGCCAGGAAATCCCCTGACATCAACGGCAGTACTACCTGGGTTTCCGGGTCGCCGAAGCGACAGTTGAACTCCAGCACCTGGGGGCCTTCCGGCGTCAGCATGAGCCCTGCGTAAAGCACGCCGCGGTAGGAGATGCCGCGGTTCCGCAATTCGGCCAGCATCGGCCCGATGATCTCTGCCTCGCAACGTTGGGAAAGCTCGGGTTCCAACAGCACGGGTGCGAAGGCCCCCATCCCGCCGGTGTTGGGACCACTGTCCTGCTCCCCGATGCGCTTATGATCGCGGCTGGGTGCCAGCACGGCGTAGGCTTCGCCATCGGTTACCGCCAACAGTGACAGCTCCGGTCCCGCCAGACACTCCTCGATGATTAGCCGTGCGCCAGCCTCACCGAACTTCCGCTCCGTGAGACAGAGGTCGAGGTGAGCCTCGGCGGCCGCCCGGTCGGGACAGACAGCCACTCCCTTGCCCTGAGCCGCCCCACAAGCCTTCACCACCACCGGGTAGGATACCGTCTCGAGGTAATGGCCGGCTTCCTGTCGATCGCTGAAGGCTCTGTAAGGCGCAGTCGGAACCCGGGCCGCGGCCATGATTTCCTTGGCGAACTCTTTGTCTCCCTCGAGACGAGCCCCGTCGGCACCCGGTCCAAAGACTGCAATGCCCGCGGTACGCATCTGGTCTGCCATGCCGGCGATGAGGGGATCCTCGGGTCCCACCAAGACCAGATCCATCCCTTCTTCCTGGCAGAAGGCAACGAGCTGTTCGGTGTCGGCCGATCCCAGGGGGAGATTTCGGGCCAGGCCGGCCGTGCCGGGATTGCCGGGGGCTGTATAGAGAGCGGGCGTTTGAGGGGATGCGGCCAGTTGCTTGATGAGGGCGTGCTCACGTCCTCCGGAACCGACGACGAGTACTTTCGGTGGCATGACAAATCCTCCTGAAGAAGGCCAACGATAGCCTACCGTCCGGCCCACGACAATCAAAGGATCCGTCAGGCCGACACGATCCGTGTGCCCGCCGCCGAGACAGCAATGTTCATGAGGCAGTGTAGCGAGGGAGAGGAAAAGGCTTGTCTCCTCCGATCTCCCCAGGATGGGCGAGGAGGGTGCGAGTCAACGTACGTCGGCCGCGAACTGCGCGGTGCGCTCCAGAGCCTTGCGGATGTTCTCCTGGCTGTTGGCATAGCTGAACCGCAGGTAACCTTCGCCGAATGCGCCGAAGGAGGTTCCGGCCAGGGCCGCCACGCCGTACTTGTCGAGCAACACGTTCTCGGCCTCCTTACTGCTCATGCCCAGACCGGTAATGTTCGGAAAGACGTAGAACGCGCCCCTGGGTCGCAAGCACGAAATGCCATCGATGCTGTTGAGGCCATCCACCAGCAAGTCCCGCCGTACGTGGAATTCGTCGACCATGGCCCGGGCGGCATCTTGGGGTCCTGTCAGGGCCTCGGCGCCGGCAATCTGGGTGAAGGACGCAGTGCAGCTGGTGCAGTTGGTCTGTAACTTGGCCACCTGCTCGGCCAGATCCGCCGGCATCACGCCGAAACCGAGACGCCAGCCCGTCATGGCATAGGTCTTGGAGTGCCCGTCCAGAATGATGGTACGCTCGAGCATACCGGGCCGGGTGGCGATGGATTCGTGCGAACCCTCGTAGATGATCTTGCTGTAGATCTCGTCCGAGAGGACCCAGAAGTCATACTTGACGGCCAGCTCGGCGATGACATCCAGATCTGCCGCCGACAGCACGCCGCCAGTGGGGTTCTGGGGAGAGTTGATGATCAGGAGCCTGGTCTTTTCGCTAACCAGCTGCGCCAGCTCGTCGAGGGAAAAGGAAAACTCTTGTTCCTCGGCCAGTTTCACGGGCACCGCCTTGGCGCCCAGAAACCGGATCACCGACTCGTAAATGGGGAAACCGGGATTGGGGTAGACCACCTCGTCACCTGGGTCCACCAGAGCCGTCAGGGGAAAAAAGATGATCGGCTTGCCGCCCGGCGTTATGACGATGTTCTCGGGGCCGACATCGATGCCGCGGTCTTGAGCCATGTAAGCGGCGAAGGTCTGTCGTACCTCGGGGAGGCCTGCGGCGGGACCATAGTGGGTGTACCCGCTGCGCAACGCCTCCACGGCCTTCTCGACAATGTTGGCCGGTGTGTCGAAATCAGGCTCACCGATCTCCAGGTGGACAATGTCCCTACCGTCTGCTTCGAGAGCCTTGGCACGCGCCAGAACCACGAATGCCGTCTCGGTGCCCAGCCTTGCCATGCTCTTAGCCAGCATTGCCACCCCTCCGGTTTTTTCTTTCCTGTCCGTTTCGACAGATCACTCCGATTGGCCTGTGTTGCCAGTACAATCTATCTGGTCGACCCGCCACATCGTCCCAACTCGGTGAAGTGTTGGTTGGGCCGAGATCAAACGTAAAACGGGTGATTAGCCAAGTCAAGACAGGTAGGTTGTGCCCGGAAGAAGGTCTCGGGCGACGACTCAAATGCCAGCCAGAACACGCCTTCTCTGATCCGGGCTATGCAAGCATCTTGAGGTAGGCAGTGATCTCCTCGACCACCACTCGACGCAGGCCAGCTTTATCCTTGGCCATCCGCCTCAGTTCGACCTTGGACACGTACTTGACGTGGATGAACTTGCGGAGCGACTTTATGGAAATTTTACAGGGGCTCTTGATCAGAGACAGCGGGACTCCCTGGTTTGCGAAGCCGGTGTAGAGTTTGCGGTCCGTGGCAATGAACTCCAACACGTGCACCACTCGGCACCGCTGAGCCACGGAGTTGACCAGACCAGGGATTGCCACGATCTTGGGGTTGCGTAAAAATCCCAGCAGGACGCTCACGGTGCCGAGGTTGTTCAGGACCAGCCTCTTGATGGCCGAAACCTGCATACTCACCTGTTCCTGCCCCTGGTCCTCCCCTTCCAGTGTCGAGGCTGCCTCATGGCAGGATTCAGCCGGTATAGGTAAATCGTCCCGCCAGACACGATCACCCAGCCCGACACCAGGCAATCTCAGCACAAGGTATGATTTGTCGAATTGGAACCCACTCAGCGGCCAGCTGGCCAGGCCGTCATTCTGAGCGGGGCCGATGAGGATGCCTTTGACGGCCTCTTGCAACTCTTCCACCAGGGGCAACCGTAGCCCCCCTTCCACATCGTACTCTTGTACGATCTTTACAGCGGTCACCAGGTCCATGTCGGTCCGGCGCAGACCGGCCAGGCGCAACTGATGTGCCAGAGCCATCAGTCGTGCCACGCTGGCGGCGAGTTGCGGC
>CBDURX010000384.1:0-3487 GCA_965369485.1 uncultured bacterium
GCCACCATCGCACGATTCAGGAGGTTCCCCATGTCAGGACTCGGTCGTCGCTCCCTGACGGCCATGGCGTTCTCCGCCTTGGCTGCGATCACACTGCTTATTTTCTCAACCGCGCTTGCGGGTTACGAGCCCGACCCCAACACCCCTCGCTCTGAAATCCCCGCGGTTTACGAGTGGCGATCGTCCGACATCTTCCCCGATCTGGATGCCTGGGAGGCCGAGTTCGCGGCGGTTGAGGCCGACCTACCCAGTCTTGCCGCCTACGAGGGCCGGCTGGGGGAATCCGCCGAGACACTCTACCGCTGCGCCGAGGACATGTACGGCCTGCTGGCGCGCCTGTACAGGCTGTACGTCTACACACAGACCCTATACGACGTCGACCAGGAGGTCACCGAGAACAGGACGCTACAGGGACGGATCGCCATGGTGATGCCGAAGTTCGGCCAAGCGACAGCCTTCGTGGAACCGGAAATCCTGCAGATCGACGAGGAAACACTCGCCAGGTTCATGAGCGAGCACGAGGGGTTGAGAATTTACCGTTACTACCTCGAGGACTTGCGCCGCCTCGAGAAGCACACTCTCTCACCGGGCGAGGAGCAGATCATGGCCTTGACCGGTAACGTGAGAAGTGTGCCCAGCGAAACTCACGAGGCGCTTCTCCAGGTGGACATCGAGTTCCCAGAAATCGTAGGTGAGGACGGCGCCAAGGTGGCGCTCTCCATGAGCGGTTTTTCCAAGCTCCGTTCCAGCCGCTCCTACAACGTGCGCAAGCAGGCCGCCGACGCCTTCTTCGGCATCCTACGCGCCCACGAGAACACTTTCGCCGTGCTGCTGGACGGCGCGGCCAAATCCCACATCCTGACCAAGGAAGCCCGCGGGTACGAGTCCTGCCTCGAAGCGGCCCTCAAACCGCAGGACATTTCCACCGACGCCTACCGGATGCTGATCGACACCATCAACGCGAACCTCGACCGTACGCTGCACAAGTATGTCACGCTACGCGCAAAGGTGTTGGGACTGAACGGACCGGTCACCTTCCCCAACCTTTACAACCCCATGATCGAGGATGTGGAGCCGGAGTACAGTTACGACCAGGGCAGCGAGATGATACTCGCCGGTCTGAAACCACTGGGCACTGAGTACACGAGTCTGCTTGCCGAGGGGATGGATCCGGCCAACGGTTGGATCGACATCTATCCCAATCGGAACAAGCGCAGCGGCGCCTACAGCAACGGCTTGCTCTCCCGTGACATCCACCCCTACGTTCTGCACAACTTCGACAACACCCTGGACGCGGTCTTCACGACCGCTCACGAGATGGGCCACGCCCTGCACTCGGTCTTCAGCCACCACAACCAGCCGCCGGTCTACGCCAGTTACACCACGTTCCTGGCCGAGATTGCCTCGACGTGCAACGAGGCACTGCTGACCAACTACCTGCTGGACCAGTACAAGAAGGATGTGGACTTGACCCTGATGCTCCTGAACCAGCGACTCGAGAGCATCCGGCTGACCATCTTCCGGCAGACTCTGTTCGCCGAGTTCGAGCTGCGCTTCCACGAGCACGCCGAGGAGGGCAACCCCTTGACGGCCGAGTATCTCAACAGTCTCTACAAGGAGCTGATCCAGAAATACTACGGTCCCGATTTCACCATGGACGAGAACGACGAGTGCGAGTGGATGTTCATCCCTCACTTCTACTACAACTTCTACGTCTTCACCTATGCCACGGGTCTGACCAGCGGCATCTCCCTGGCCAGCCAGATCGAGAAACACGGTCAGAAGGCCGCTGTACGTTATATCGACAACATGTTGAAGGAGGGGTCGTCGGCGCCGCCGCTGGATATCCTGCGCAACGCGGGCGTGGACCTGGAAACACCGCAACCGATCTTGGACATGCTGGACATGTTCGAGGAGACAGTGAAGGAGTTCGACAAGATCTGGACCAAGGCTCACGGCACGAGCTGACGGCAACCGCGCTCACCGTGGCCTAAATCCCATTTCTGCAGGGCGGCACCCGGGTGCCGCCCTTGCGCTTTCCCAGTAACCCACTCGATGGTAGCATCCCGTTATGGTCACCTCTCCCACGGACCTCGCTCCTGTCACGGGCCGTGAACGTATCGAGGCGCTGGATGTCCTGCGCGGCTTCGCACTGCTCGGTATCCTCGTCATGAACATCCAGAGTTACGCCATGCCCGGGGCCGCCTACTTCTTCCCCGTTGCGTACGGTGATCTGACCGGCGCCAACTACTGGGTGTGGTTCCTCAGCGAGCTACTGGCCCGGCGCAAGTTCATGACGATCTTCTCCATGCTCTTCGGCGCCGGGATCATCCTGATGAACTCGCGCGCGGAGGACGCCGGCCGCGGCTGGGCCGGCTTGCACTACCGCCGGATGGGCTTGCTGTGGCTCATCGGCATGGGCCACGCCTACCTGTTCTGGGACGGTGACATCCTCGTCTGCTACGCCATCTGCGGGTTGTTTCTCTTTCTGTTCCGCCGTGTACGCCCGCGTCGACTCCTGCTCGCCGGGCTGGCATTTCTGCTGCTGGGATCACTGCTCTCACTCTTGAGTGGGTGGTCGACCCGGTACTGGCCGCAGGAAAGCCTCGACTCCTTCCGCGGCGACTGGTTGCCCAGCGAGGAGATGCTCGGCGAGGAGATCGCCCAGATGCGGGGAGGCTGGCGCAGCGAGATCACCCACCGTGCGCCACATGTCTTGATGATCCACTTATTCTGGTCCCCGTTTCACCTGCTCTGGCGGGCGGGGGGCTGCATGCTCCTGGGCATGGCTCTTTTCAAGTGGGGTTTGTTCAGTGGGCGCGGCAGCCGCAGACTGTACGTCACCTTCATCACCCTGGCGCTGCTGGCGGGCCTGCCGTTGACCATCTACGGCACCCAGCGGCAGGAGGCGTCCGGTTGGGAGCCTGTCTATTCATTTTTCACGGGCAACCAGTACGCCTACTGGGCCAGTCTGCTGGTCGCCTTGGGCTGGGTGGGCCTGGTCATGCTGCTCTACCATCGCGCAGTATGGCGGCCCCTGGCTGAGCGGCTGGCGGCCGTGGGTCGTATGGCCTTGACCAACTACCTCGTACAGACAGTCATCTGCACGACCCTGTTCTGCGGACACGGTTTTGGCTTGTTCGGCAAAGTGGAGCGGTTGGGCCAGGCCGGCATCGTGCTGGCCATCTGGGTGGTCCAGCTGGTTTACTCGCCCGTTTGGTTGCGCCACTTCCGTTTCGGTCCCGCTGAGTGGCTCTGGCGCAGCCTCTCCTACCGCAAGCGGCAGGTACTGCGCTGGCGCAACTGACGTCTCGTTCATCCCTCACGGCAAAGCGTGAGCTGTCGGGCCGGTCCCAGCCCGGGTCAGGTCAGGCACTCTGTCCTGTATTCGTCGCCTCCCGGGCGTCGATTCTCCGGGTGACGAAGATGTACAACAGCATCAGGACGAGGGAGAAGGCGCCCACCAGGGCGAAGGCGTACCACAAGT
>CBDURX010000385.1:0-3474 GCA_965369485.1 uncultured bacterium
GGCCGGCGCTGGGGATTCTGACCCGGCGTCCCTGGCGGCAGGTCGAGTTGCCGGAGGCCGTCGTCGTCGACCGGTTGCGCCGGGAGCTGCCGTTGGACATCCCGGTTTCGGACCGTCTGCTGACCATCCTCGCCAGCCGCGGCCACGTGGATGCCCCGGACCTCGAGAGATTCTTTTACCCTTCCCTGAACCAGCTGACAGACCCCTTCCTGCTGAAGGAAATGGACCGCGCCGTCGCGCGTATCCTCACCGCCGTACGTTCGGAGGAGAAAGTAGCCGTGCACGGGGATTTCGACGTGGACGGCATCACGGGCTGCGCCCTGGTGACGGAACTGCTCCGGAGCCTCTCCCTGGGTGGGCGGCAGGTGGATGTTCAGCCGCCCTTCGTCCCGGACCGTAGCCGGGACGGTTACGGCGTCGCCGGTCGGATGATCCGGCATTGGGGCGAAACGGGTGTGACACTGCTGGTCACCGTGGACACGGGAGCGACCGCCCACACGGAAATCGCCCAGGCCGGCGCGGCGGGCCTGGACGTCGTCGTTCTCGACCATCACCTCTTCAGCCAGCGGCCGCCGGCAGTGGCGCTGGTCAGCCCCCAGCGTCCCGACGCCGACTACCCGCACACCGACCTCTGCGGTGTCGCCGTGGCCTTCAAGGTGGTGCAGGCGCTGCGTCAGGCCGAGCCGGGCTGCCTGCCCGAGGCCTTCGAGGCTTCCGTCCTGGATCTGGTCGCTCTCGGCCTGGTGGCCGACCAGATGCCGCTGGTGGGGGAGAATCGTGTCCTGGTTCGGAAGGGGTTGGCGCACATCGCCGACCGGCGGGAGCTTCGCCCTGGCCTGGTTGCTTTGTTGACCATCTGTGGACTGGACCACGGTTTCCCGGTCACGGCGAGTGACCTCGCCTACCAGGTCGCGCCGCGGTTGAATGCCTGCGGTCGCATCGGCAGGGTCGCAACCGCGCTGGAATTGCTGCTGACCGACGACCGTGACCAGGCTCACGCCCTCGCCCGGGAAGCCGATGAAACCAACCAGCGGCGCCGGCAGGAAGACCAGGTCTTGCAGGAGGAAGCGGTGGGCCTGGCCCTGCCCTATATCGAGGGGGGAGACCAGGGGTTGGTGCTGGCCTCGCCCGCCTGGCACAAGGGCATCATCGGCATCGGTGCGGCCCGCCTGGTGGATCTGTACCAGGTTCCCACCGTATTGTTCGCTGTGGAGGGGGAGGAGGCCCGGGGATCGGCCCGCAGCGTTCCCCACGTGAATATCAAGGCGACTCTGGACGACTGCGCCGCCTTCCTGATGCGGTATGGAGGGCACGCACAAGCGGCGGGGATGACCCTGCGGGCGCAAGATATCCCGTCCTTCCGCGACGCCTTCCTGGCCGCGTTGGCCAAGAGCGATACAACTGGTCCGTTTCCGGTGTCCTTCGACCTGGACCTACCGTTGGGGGCGATGACCGCCGCCGAAGTGGCCGATCACATGATCGAGTTGGAGCAGCTCGAACCGTTCGGTTCGGGAAACCGTAAGCCGGTGTACCGGTGCTGCAACCTTTGCCTCTTGCGTCCGCCGACATCACTGAGCAACAAGGCTCACCTGCGGTTCGCTTTCCGCACTCCCGCCTCGCCATCGGTTGCGAGCAGCCCGGCCCTCGGCCGGGAGTTCATATCTTTCGGCAGTGGCGCTGCCTGGCAGCGCCTGCTGGATGCGTATCCAGGGGATGAGAAGGAGTTGCTCCGGCGCCGTTGGGACATCCTTTTCCAGATAAGCCGCAGCAGTTTCCGTCCGCAGAGTAGAGCCTATGATCCAGTACAGCAGCAGCTCATGGACATCAAGCCGGCAGGCGAGTCATGAGCGATCACCGCTTCCAACCGACCCAGGATGTCGATCTGAAGGCCATGATGACAGCCGTCATCAAGAAGGTGGGAGGCTATAACCAGCACGCCGACTACGACAAACTGTGGCAGGCTTTCCGCCTGGCCAACGAGGCTCACGCGGGACAGAGTCGCAAGAGCGGCGAGCCGTTCTTCGTCCACGCCCTGATCGTGGCCGACATCCTGGCCGACTTGCGGTTGGATGTAGACACGTTGGTGGCGGCCATGCTCCACGACGTCGTCGAAGACACCGTGATCACCAAGGATGAGATCGCCCTGACATTCGGCAGTGACGTCGCTTCCATGGTCGACGGGGTCACCAAGATCAGCGAGCTGAGCAACGTGACGCCCGAGACCCGCCGGGCCGAGAACTATCGCAAGTTCATCCTCTCAATCGCTCAGGATCCGCGCACGGTGTTGATCAAGCTCGCCGACCGCCTGCACAACATGCGGACGATCCAGTACATGCCGCGGGACCGGCAACAGGACCTGGCTCAGGAGACCTTGGACGTCTACGCGCCGCTGGCCCACCGCTTCGGCATCGCGAAGATCAAGTGGGAGCTGGAGGACCTCTCCTTCAAGGTCATCAAGCCCGAGCGCTACTTCGAGATCGAGGGGGGGATCAACCAGACCCGCGCCAACCGCGAACGGGTGATCGAGGAGATCTGCGGGCCGCTGACCGAAGCCATGACCAGGGCGGACATCGCTGCCACCGTCACGGGCCGGGCCAAACACTTCTATTCCATCTACCGCAAGATGCGGGATCAGGAGATAAGCCTGGACCGTATCTACGACCTGCTGGCCCTGCGGATCATCGTGGAGAACAAGACCGACTGTTACCACGCCCTCGGCATTATTCACAGCCTCTATCCGCCCTTGCGGGATCGAATCAAGGACTATATCGCCATCCCCAAGCCCAACATGTACCAGTCCCTGCACACGACCGTGCAAGTACCTTCGGGTAAGTACGTCGAGGTCCAGATCCGTACCCAAGATATGCACGAGCGCAGCGAGATCGGCATCGCGGCGCACTGGCGCTACAAGGAGGGTAAGCCGGACGAGACCGATTTCTCCTCCATGGTTCTCTGGTTACGGCAGATCATGCACTGGCAAGAGGATGTGACCGACGCCCGGGAGTTCATGGAGAGTCTCAAGATCGAAATTTTCCAGGACGAGGTCTTCGTTTTCAGCCCCAACGGCGATCTGTTCAAGTTGCTGCGCGGCGCGACCCCGCTGGACTTCGCCTTTCGCATTCACTCCGAGGTGGGACTGCACTGTGTCGGCGCCAAGGTGAACGATCGTATCGTCAGCCTGCGCACTCCGTTGCAGAATGGCGACAAGGTGGAGATTCTGACGGCCAGGAACACACATCCCAGCATGTCCTGGCTGGGTATCGTCAAGACCAGCCATGCCAAACACCACATCCGGCGCTGGATCAAGTCCACCCAGTTCCAGGAGAGTATGAAGCTGGGCCGAGAAATCATCGAACGCGAGCTGCTCCGCCGCAAGATCCGCCTGAACATCGACCGCGATCTGGCCGACCTGGCCCAGGCATTGGGTTACAGTGAACTGGACAAGCTGTTGGCGGCCGTCGGCAGCGGGGATAT
>CBDURX010000386.1:0-3454 GCA_965369485.1 uncultured bacterium
GGCGGCCGTTCCATCGCCGGCCTCGGTTACGGTGAGGCGGATCGTTACCCCACAGGGCCGCTGGCGACCCAATTCCTCAATTTTCCTGGCAGTTACAGCGGTGCAGTGGCCCATCTCGCGGCCAATTTCATCCGGGCCGCCAATTTCAACGGCGATCCGGGCGACCTTCTGCACGTCGACTTCAACGGCGCCGATGGTTCGGACCTCCGCTTGACGGCCGTAATCTGGAACAACAACGGCACCGGCCAGTTCGAAATCATTCCCCTCGATGACAACAACGACGTCAATTACGAGATCTCGGTCCCAGTCGCGGACATCTGGCAGTGTGGACTGGTGATCAGCAACGGTGCCAAGAGTGGTACCCCCCAGGGCTACACCATCGACGTCGACGTCGCTCCATATACCCCCCAGCCTGCTTTGAGCGTGGATGTCACCTCGGTGGTCATGACTCTCGCGCCGAACCAGATCGATACCCAGCCCATGCAGTTGACCAACGAAGGCGAACCTGGGTCGGTGCTGAACTACACCATCGAGATCACCGACACGCCGCCGGCTATCCCGGCCAAGTCCGTGGCTGCGCGCCACCGTTCAGGGAGTACCGTCCGGCGGGACGATTACGAGTTCGTGGACGAGCCCATCGCGGTGAGCAAGGTCTATCCCGGTGACTGTGTGCTGGGTAACAGTAGTGGGGCTTTCGGCACCTACGGAAGCTACTGGACGGGGAACGAGAGCTACGCCTACTTCCTCCGCCCCACCGACTACTCTTGCAGTTGCTCTCCTGGCTTCAACGTGCGGGCTGTGCACATGTTGCTCGATCTGCAGGCCACGTCCAGCCCAACCATGAGGGCGCATCTGGCCCATGCCACCGGTGGCGGGGGCTGTTTCGCACCTGGAGATATCATAGACTCCTCCGACCCGTTTACCGCTTCGGGCACGGGCTTCACTGATGTGGAGATCCCCTGCGATTTCACCTGCCGTCTCATGGACGCCGAGTACTTCCTCATCGTGGAATTCCTGGATGCCGACGGTCCCGTCGGTGTCCCCTTCGACAACCCGGGACAGGATTGCTACAACTACAACGATAAGGGCAGCGGTTGGGTGGACTTGGTGGTCGACGAGGGTTTCTTCGGCGATATCATCATCCGGGCCGATGTGGACTGTTGTAGCGAGTTCCCACCAGAGGTCACAGTCGACGTCCCCAACGGAGGCGAGATCTGGGGCATCGGTGACAGCCACGACATCACCTGGCTGGCTCTATCCATCGACGACGTGAAGATCGAGCTGAGCCGCAACAGTGGTGGTTCCTGGGAGATGGTAGTGGACAGCACGCCCAACGACGGCTCCTTCACCTGGACGGTCATCGGACCTCAGTCGAACGAGTGCCTGGTGCGCATCAGCAGCCTGGACGAGTCTGTCACCGACACCAGCAACGCAGCATTCACCATCTACCAACCGGTCAACTGGGTGACGGTAGATCCTGCGGCGGGTAGTGTGAACCAGGGCGAGACTGCCGTGATCGACATCATATTCGACGCGACAGACCTGTTTCAGGACACCTACAACGGCTACATCGTCATCGACCACGACGCGGATGGCAGCCCATACGTCATCCCCGTGACCCTGATCGTGAACAATCCCAACAGTGTGGACGACACGCCGCTGGCGTTCCGTTTGCAGGGCAACTTCCCCAACCCGTTCAATCCACAGACCACCATCGCCTTCACCTTGCCGGCAGCCGGTCCGGTGAAGCTGGACGTGCTGGATCTGCGGGGCCGCCTGGTGCGGACGGTATGGCGTGGTGAGTTGCCGGCTGGTCCCCAGCAGATTCGGTGGGACGGTCGGGACGGTCAAGGTCGCATGGTTGCCGCCGGCACCTATCTGGTCCGTTTGCAGGCCAACGAGCAGACGGCCTCGAGCAAGATGGTCCTTGCCAAGTAGGTTCGGGTCATCCGAACGCCACTGGTCAGAGGCGGGGAAGGTATCTTCTCCGCCTCTGCACTTCAGTCTCATCCAGTTTATTCCGGCTGAAGGATCGTGACTTTAGCGGTATGTACAGGTTCCCACCGTGGACACGGTGTGAGGAATCCGTTAGTGTTTCGTCAAACATGAAATGACGGAACACTCGTTTTCTGCCAGCGGTATTTTCTCGAACTACGACCAGAGACAAGCACAGGTATCGAGCATGGACGACGTGCGGGTGTACACGGGGACGCTGGTGGCCGATCTCGTTCTGCCATACGCCCGCTCGATCAAGGAACGGCGCAAGCCGTTGCAGGCCTTGATACAACGGCTGCGCAACCGCGATTTCGCCGTGGCCCAGGTCGGACCGGCCGACCTGACCCGGCGTGTGTTCCTGGCGGTGACAGCCGTCTCCGGCAGCGAGTCACTGCTGCAGGAACGATTGGCCACCGCCGAGCGCATGCTCGTCGCCTCGGAGTTCGAGGTGGCCGACCTGCAGCGTGAACTCTCGGTTTATTCTGCACCGTCCAGATAGCGGACATGTCACGCCGGTGGAGCGGCAAAATGGAGGTGGAATGCGCGTCGTGGATCTCAGCCACACCATCGTTTCCGGGATGGCCCAGTACCCCGGTGACGAGGTGACGCCACGACTGGTGCGCAAGCAGACTCACGCCGTGGACGGGTTTCTCTCGACACTCCTGGAGTTGGGTTGCCATGTCGGCACTCACATCGATACGCCCTATCACTTCCTGGACGGTCAACCGGGACTGGAGGCGATACCACTCACGGCTTTCCAGGGCCGGGCCCTGGTCGTGGATGCGCCCGCTCGACATGAGCCGGGGCCGGTTCAGGTGGAGGTCCTGGCGGGCGTGGACCTGCCAGCGACGGATTACCTCATCTTCCGTACCGGCTGGGAGCGTCACTGGGGTGCTGATCGTTACTACGCATGCTGGCCCTACCTGGCGCCGGAGCTGGCACGGCAGTTGGTGGACGCGGAGCTCAAAGGTGTTGGTCTGGATACACCCAGTAAGTGCCCGAATTTCGACAACGGTGACGGAACTTGTCACAAACTGCGAACTTCTCCGCGGCTTTCCGGCACGCGTGACGATCAGCCGCAATGGCAGTCGAAACGCCTCCCGTCTCCACAGCGGTCACTTGCCGGAGATCCTGCGCCCGGGTTGCCGGCGGGTTGGCCCGGACTTCTCAGCCGAGTCTCCGGTGCTGGTACAGCGGCCCGTCCACGAAGCCGAGCCGGCGATAGTAGGGGCGCGTGCCGACTGCGGAGATCACGGCCAGATCCGAGAAGCCGGCCTCCCGCGCGCACCGAGCGGCCTCGGCCACCAGTCGTCCTCCGAGACCGCGGTGCTGGGCCCCGGACGGCGACCTCTGGTCGGGAGTCGCCGAGCGGATCGGCGTGGCGGCTGCGGTCAGGGACCTGGCTGAACACCGCCGACGCAAGCAGGAGCGTTTGAGCGAGCGACGCTTCTCAATCTCG
>CBDURX010000387.1:0-3445 GCA_965369485.1 uncultured bacterium
GAGGAGAGTCTCAACAGTGGAAGTCCACATACGTCAGGTCTGGGGGAGACTTGCCGTGGTAGGCCATACGTGAATAATCGGGGTTAGACCTGCCTTTCCATGTCAGCGAAACAGACTCTTCACCGCACCCCATGTTCTGCTCTGAACAGGGGTTCCGAGAGAGCTCTGGCCCACCAGCACGGCGGCTGAATTCTCTGACGGGAAAACCTTACGGTGTTTCAGGTCCGAGCTTAACCACGAGCGCCAAGGTGAAGATGCTGTCCAGCTTGCCCAGGGGGGTCGCCACCTTCTCACCGGTGTCGCTGCCGCCCGTATCCAGGAGGGGGACCTCCGTGAGCGAGGGCTCGTTGCGCCACAGAAGTTGCAGCGACGGCTTGAGCTCGAGCTTGCTGCTGATGGAAATAGGGAGGGCGTTGAACCAGTCGAGACGCACATCATCCGTGTTGTCGAGATTCCAGTCAGCGGCGAGGACGCTCTGGAACCTCGTGCTCGAGGTGAGCCGGTAATCGAGGTCGTACCCGATCCGGATGCCAGGGAACTCCGACTTCACGAAGGGGTTGTCGACGATGTCCTCCTGGAAGGTGTAGGTGAACGAGTAGAATGACTTGAACTTGAGATTGTCGGTGCTGGACCAGGTGTTACCCGCGCCGAGTGCAACTAGAAAACGGCTATCGATGCCGGCAAAGCGGTTTTTCAACCAGTCCACCCCGCCGAAGGTGAAGAATTTCGGGCTGAGATCGTACTGGTACCAACCACGCACATAGTAGAGCTCGGCCGTGGTCTCGCTCACCTTGTCCTCGTTTACCACGAAGTCCGCGGCCGTTCCGGTAGCCGTGCGTGTGATGAGAGAGGAACGGGTCTGGGTGGCGCCACCGGTAACGATAATCTGAGACTTGGCCCAGAGGCGACGCAGTTTGGCGCCCATGCCCAGCGTGTTGGATTCGGAGTTCCCCCCGGTCCAGACTCCAGCCAGATCTGCCTCTAAGTACCAGCCCAGCGGTTCCTCATCGTCAGCCGTCCAAGCCGTGTCGTGGACTAGCAAAACAAGGGCGGCCGTGGCCAGTAGTACGCTCGAGAGCAGCTTCATGCGAGTTGCCTCCTGTGGGAAATCCTCACGCTTTGCGAACCAGAGATCCCAGGCCTTATACCCCAAAGCCGGCAGCGAATCAATCGTCAAAGCAACCTAGTCTACAGGTATGATTAACCGGATTGCGGGGTCGACCAGATCTATCTGGGTACTTGTATCCAGCAGGCCAAGGATCACGGGGTGTGCCCGCTCGACCTGGTTGCTCTAGCGGATATGATCGAGGCGAAGATGGGCATCCCCGTGTTCGTGGGCAAGAACCCATGCCCTCGGGCACGGACGGCACCAGAACTTCGCTCTTGCCTTCGGTGAGCACTTACAAAGCGGTGAACTCTCCTGGGAGAAAATGTGGGGTCATGTGGCGGTATGAGGCTGGTATGACCCGAGCAAAATTAACCTGGATGGCTGTTCAGTCGCCGTTCTTGCCCTGCTGCCGCTCGATGGCCTTGCGGTGGTGCTCGCCGCCCTCCCTGAGCATCGCTTTGCCGCACTGCGGACAGCGCACGTCCAGGCAGCGTACGCCGTTGCGGTGGGGCAGTCTCGTGCCGCAACCCAGGCACACGCAGTGCCCGCCGGCTCCCATCCCGGCGCGGGGCTTTTTAGCCATGATGATTTCCTCTCGTGTCTTGTTTATACTCTCAGCCGTGGATGCGCGCTCACTTGAAGTAGTCGATCTTGCAGCCGCAGCCGTCCCACATGCGTTCGTAAATGTTCAGGCGGCCAACAACGAACCGCTCGGCCTCCTTACGGGTGGCTAGCTTGCGGACAAGGACAGTCTTCCCGTCCGGCGTCTGCTCCTGTACGACGACCTGGCCGTCGATTCGCAAGATGCGGATCCAACCGCTGAGATGGGTGTCGTCCTCGCGGAGTGTTTCCGCCGAGACAAGCAAATCGCCGAGTTCATCTACTTTCAGTGCGAGTATGGTCTTGCGCCCGAGTTTTTTCAGTACCTCCCTTCCCTTCATTCAGAGTTCCTCCTGCATCTCAGATCGCCTCGAGGGGGATCGTGTGGATGATAGCCTGGAGCTTTTGCATGGTGTCGAGGTACCTCTTGAAGTAGACTTGCGAGATCAGGGTCTGCACAGCGTAGCCCACCACCATGTCCTCATCCATCAGTTCTTTGAGTGCGGAGGCCTGGATCTTCAGAAGCTTGGAATCCTCGGTGCATTGTGCCGTGAGAGTGTACGATTCGAATTGAAAGCAGACGCAGGAACCGAAGACTGCACCCTGTTTCACCTCGTCGATCAGGAGGCTTACCCCCTCCTTACGTTGAAGCCGTAACGCCACTTGCCCCTCCAGCACGATGAAGAAGTGCTCGGCCTTGTCACCTCGCCGGAATATGGTGTGACCGGCTTTCAGCGAGACCCTTTCGGCGGCATTGCTGATGGCACGCATCTGATCTGGACGCAGGAATTGAAACATATCATGCCCGATCAATTGCTCGGCTTTCATGGGATTCCCCTTTCATGGGCTCGGTTGCGGAGGTCGCATATGGGCGGTAAGTGATTGCCCACGGCGATCCCCGCCATTACGTGATCAATCATTGCGCGAGAAAGGTACTTCGGCACAGCGCCAACAGCCCTGCTCTTTCAAATCCTTGCTTTCGTCGACGTTGGCATCGCACAGCCAGATACAACCATTCTTGTCCACTACCACCTTCATGGGGCGGGCAGCCCTGTGGGGTGTAGGTTCAATGCGATCAGTGTCCTCATGTTCAAGTACCATGGTTTTCTCGTATCCCTGCGGAGATATGTTTCCCTCCCTTCCTTGAGATCGAGTTCGGCGGAACAGGAGTATCCGACACCGCTCAGTCTGACCTGGGCTGCCTCCATCTCCTCGCTATGCAGGTTCCTCGGTATCCAGGTCACCGCCGACCCAGGGGACAAGGAGTTCGAATTACAGGAGTAACTCACACACGTGATCCACCCTTTCCTATGTCACGCCAGGCCGCAAGCGTCTGGTTCTGCTTGTAAATGTCTATCCTCTCGTGAAACCTCTCGTTGGGTGGACTCGACTTCCCATAGGCCTCTTCCTCTGTGGACACAGCCTTGGGAAAATCTCCACATTCCGCGTATGCGGCGGCAAGGGTGTCCAACCACGCCGCGTTGTCGCCCATTCTTACCGCCTCGCTGGCATACCACAGGGCTTGTTTTCCATCACGGGCAGCCGGATCCTTCGCCGTCACCAGAAGCCAGGCCAGGTTGTTGTACGAACCGGCGCTCTGCGGATCTCTGGTAATCACTACCAGATATTCTGCGATGGCCTCCTCGTACCGCTCCAAGGCCGTCAGGACTACCGCCAGGTTGTGATGGTCACCGACGTCGGTAGGTCGGATCTCAAGGGCTCGGTTGATCTCGGTCC
>CBDURX010000388.1:0-3444 GCA_965369485.1 uncultured bacterium
CCGCAGGAACGGGTCGGCTTTCCTGCAAAGCCGGCCCGTTTCAGTTTGGTGAGTCGATACGGATCACAGTCGGTAGGTCTCCGGTCGCCTGTCTTTCCAGATGTGGTTGCGTGGTGTGATCTGCTTGTCCGTCAGGTTCGGATGGATGTCCGCGCACGCCACGCCCTCGTTCTCCTCGTCACAGGTGGCCAGCACTTTGCCGCCGGGGGCGATGATCCGGCTCAGCCCGATGAACGCCAGTGGATCGGTGGTGCGGTGTTCCCGGCCCACGCGATTGGCCGTGATGGCGAAGACCCTGTTTTCCACGCAGCGGGTGATCATGGACTGGGGGCAGTGGGGCAGGACCAGGTTGGAGGGGTGGCACAGGATAGTCGCACCGTCCAGGGCCAGGGTGCGGGCCGCCTCGGGAAAGATCCAGTCGAAACAGATCATCAGCCCGATCTGCGTGGCGCAGGCGCCGTACACGGCGAAACCGAGGTCGCCGGGGTCGAAGATCGATTTTTCGTCCCAGAAGAGGTGGATCTTCCGGTAGCGTTCCCAGCTGCCGTCCGGCCGTGCCATGATGCAACTGTTGAACAGGTGGTCGCCGTCGCGCTCGGGGTAGCCGGCCACGATGGTGACGTTTCCCTCGGCCGACGCGGCCAGGATGCGCTGGCTGGTAGGGCCGTCAGGGATATTTTCAGCAAAGCCCCACGCTTCTTCTCGCGAGCGGAACTGGTAGCCGGTGGAGAAGAGCTCGGGCAGCACGGCCAGGTCGCAAGTGTCCGGTACGGCTGCCAGAGCGGACGTCACGTTCTGTTCCACCTCGCCAAAGCGTGGGGAGGTCTGGATGGCGGCGGCACGGATCACATTCATGGCAGATTCTCCAGGTTGGATCGGTGGACGGACCGGTATCGTGCCACTTTCACGCCACCTGCCCAGCCGGCAGCCAAGCCGGCCCAGGCCAGCAGCACCTCGGTCAGGTTTCCGGACCAGGGACTGTAGCGCCACACCAGCAGTTCCAGCACCAGCACCGCGCCCGCTGCGAGCACGGCAATGAGCAGACGGATCGACACTCCTCTGATGGACAGCCGCAAGGCCAGACCCAACGGCACGAAGCGCATCAGACGCGCCAGGCCATCACCCAACTCCATCAATGTCTGCCAAGGGCGGGGCGGCAGCAAGGGGAGCGCTCCGGACGGAGTCGCCGCTGTGCCGGTACCCGAGGAGAGGAAACTCCGCACAGCCGTGGTGGCCAGGGGGCTGAGGCTGTCGGCCACGAGATAGATGACGTAACCCGTGGCCAGGGCAATGGTCAGGTTCCTGCCGCCCAGGCCGAGGCGGCGGCTGGTGAGCAGGGCAGCCGCGCCGAGGCCGGCCCCACACCAGTTGACGATAAATGCGAGCACGCTCAGGGAACGTGACTGCACGAAGATGTGGCTGCCCTCAGCCACCAGCGACAGGAGCGCAGCCCAGCCGAGGAGTTGCAGCCACGGCCGCCGCCGGTCGGCCAGCCGGTAGGCCGCGGCCACTCCCCAGAAGGCGAACAGCCAGCCCTGCTTGACCAAACCGAGGCCGGCGACCCACCAACCCTCGGGAGGCCGGGTGAGGGGATCCAGGCGAGCCGTCAGTAACTGGTTCAGCAGGGAGCGCCGGCTGATGCTCAAGTCCAGGGGCAGCAAGGCGCCCAGCAGGATCACGGCGGTCAAGAGGACCAGGATCAGGGCGGGTGGCTCCTCCCGCAGCTTTTGCAGAGCCCAGGCCCAGGCTTGGTCGAACAGGTCGCGTCCGGCGGCGATGGCCACGGCCACCCCTGCCAGCGTACCAATTGTGTTGGTGAGCAGATCGTTGGTCTGCGTCCAGCGCTCGGGCGAGAATAGCTGCAGGGTTTCAACGGCCAGGCTCGTCAGCAGGCCCGCCAACACCAGCAGCAACGGTCGCCACCGGCCTGCCCGCAGCAGGACGGGAGAGAGGGTCAGGAAGAAGCCCAGCGGGCAGAACAGTGCCACATTGCCCAGGATATCGGACCGACTCGACAGCACGCCACCCGGTCCCTGCAACACTGCCAACACCGCGCGTTCCCAGCCGCTCTGCAGCTGGGAGAGGGAGAACTGGAAGTGAAACGGGATGGTCGTCTCGTAGAGGATGAACACGAACGCCAGAGTCAACCCCCAGAGGGCGGCCGCCGGGTAGCGAGACTGGCCGACTGCCGGGCACTGTCCTCTGCTCATGCGAACCCCCGTTTCAGCATCATGATCCCGCGCCCGCCAGCAGCCGTTGCAGCTCGTCCAGCATGCGCTCGCGCCCGAAACGCTCCTGCACCACCTGCCGGCCACGGCGGCCCAGTCGCACCAGAAGATCGGTATCATGCAATAACCGCTTGATCGCCGCCGCCAAGGCTACCGCATCCCGCGGCGGTACCAGCAGGCCGGTCTGGCCGTCGAGAACGATCTCGGGCAGTGAACTGGCGTGTGCGGCGATCACCGGCAGGCCGCTGGCCGAGGCCTCGGCGGCGGCCAGGCCGAACCCCTCCTCCCGCGAGGGCATGATCAGCAGGGAAAGAGTGTTCAGGAAGGTCTCGATCGGTTCGACGTAACCCAGGATCTCCACACGTTCCGGATGCTGCAACGTGGCGCGCCACCTCTGCAGGCGGTCGCGCCACTTCCCCTCGCCGGCCAGGCGTAACTGCGGCAACTCAGGCCACGGCTCGCTTTCCAGAGCGGTCCAGGCCGCCATGATCTCGGGTAGACCCTTGCGCTCGATCAACTGGCCCACGAACCCCACCGTCGGAGTGGGTGGCGGGGTGGCAGCCGGGCGGAACCGCGTCAGGTCGACCCCCTTGTACAGCAACTGCAGTCGCGCCGGGTCGAGCCAGGGGACGCTGGCCAGGACCGTCTGGCGTGTGGCCAGGGAGTTGACCACGACTCCGCTCGCTATCTTGTTGAAATACAAGCGGTAATACAGCTTGTCCTTAAGGGGGAAATCGCTCTCCCGGGAGGCCAGGATCACACTCACCCCCGCCAGGCGTCCGGCCACCCCGGCGGCCTTCAGATCCTTGGTAAGGTTGCAGAAGATGGCGTCGACTCCGGTGCGGCGAAAGTACCGAGCCAGCCGGGCGATGGTCCAGACGGCGCCATCGCAGCGGATGGGGATGGCGGCCGTGGCGATGCCCAGCCGCCGGGCTCGCAGCAAGAGCTCCGCATCAGGCTGGGTGACGATGCTGACTCGCTGGCCCCGATCTTGCAAACCGTGGGCCGCGTCGAGCATCCACACCTCCGCGCCGCCCAGGGATCGCATGGAGTTGACGAAGCAGGCGTGTATTGGGCGCATGGCTCATCCCGGGACCAAGCCCGCATTATTCATGAAGGTCCTCCTGCGGCAGGTCCAATGCTTGTCTGGACACGCGGTCTCGGATCTGCTCGGTCAACGTACCGCCCCGGGCACGCCTCCCTCGCAGATCCGTGC
>CBDURX010000389.1:0-3440 GCA_965369485.1 uncultured bacterium
TAACGGCTTGAACAGCTCCAGCGCCATGCTCTTGGGCAGTCCGCACTGTTACAGCCTCAACTCGGGGCCGACGACGATGACCGAACGGCCGGAATAGTCGACCCGCTTGCCCAGCAGGTTCTGGCGAAAGCGGCCCTTCTTGCCCTTGATCATGTCGCTCAAGGACTTCAGCGGCCGGTTGCCCTGTCCCTTGACAGCGCGCGAACGACGGCCGTTGTCGAACAGGGCGTCGACGGCTTCCTGCAACATCCGCTTCTCATTGCGCAGGATGACTCCGGGCGCCTTGATCTCGATCAGCTTCTTCAAGCGGTTATTCCGGTTGATGACCCGACGGTAGAGGTCGTTCAGATCGCTGGTGGCGAAGCGCCCGCCGTCCAGCGGCACCAGGGGCCGCAGATCGGGCGGCAACACCGGGATGCAATCCAGGATCATCCAGTCGGGACGGTTGTTGGAGTTCCGGAACGCCTCGACGACCTTCAGCCTCTTGAGCACCGATTTCTTGCGCTGGACGGAGGTCTCGGTCTTGGCCTGGGTGCGCATCGCCACGGCCAGCTCCTCCAGGTCGACACTCTGCAGGAGTTTGCGAACCGCCTCGGCCCCCATCTCCATCTCGCATTCCCAGTCGGGATGTTCCTCCTTCAGGTCGCCCCACTCGTCGTCGCTGATGACGTCGCCGACCGCCAGCTCACTGTTGCCGGGATCCAGCACGAGGGAGGATTCGTAGTAGAGGACCCGCTCGAGATCCTTGACCTTGAGGTCCAGAAGCTGTCCGACCCGGCTGGGCAGCCCCTTGAAGAACCAGATGTGGGCGATGGGCACGGCCAGCTCGATGTGGCCGAGGCGTTCGCGCCGCACCTTGCTCTGGGTCACCTCCACGCCGCACTTGTCGCAGACGATGCCCCGGAAGCGAATCCGCTTGTATTTCCCGCAGTTGCACTCCCAGTCCTTGACCGGTCCGAAGATCCGTTCGCAGAAGAGACCATCCTTCTCGGGCTTGAAGGTCCGGTAATTGATGGTTTCCGGCTTGGTGACCTCTCCGTAGCTCCACGAACGAATCGTGTCGGGAGAAGCCAACTGGATGAGGATGGAACTGCAGTCCGTGGACTGGGTATCGGCTTCCCTCGTCTTCAGACTCAGCATGAGAACCTCCTGGCGGCCGTGTGGGCCACAGCTACGAAACGGCATCTTCCAGACGTACGTCGAGGCACAGGCTCTGGAGTTCCTTCATCAATACGTTGAACGATTCCGGGATACCCGGCTCGGGCGGATTCTCGCCCTTGACGATGGCCTCGTAGATCTTGGAGCGGCCGGTGACGTCATCGGACTTGACGGTCAACATCTCCTGCAGACAGTTGGCCGCGCCGTAAGCCTCCAGTGCCCAGACCTCCATTTCCCCGAACCGCTGGCCACCGAACTGGGCCTTACCGCCCAGCGGTTGCTGTGTGACCAGGGAGTAGGGTCCGATGGAACGGGCGTGGATCTTCTCCTCCACCAAATGGTGGAGCTTCATCATGTAGATGATACCGACCGTGACATCCTTGTCGAAGGGCTTACCGGTCCGGCCGTCGTACAGGACGGTCTTGCCGCTTTCAGGCAGCTCGTTATTTTTTAGAGCTTCCTTGATCTCATCGATCTTGACGCCGTCGAAGACCGGCGTCTGGATCCGGACGCCCTCCTTGGCGGCGGCCCAGCCGAGGTGGGTCTCCAGGATCTGGCCCAGGTTCATCCGGCTCGGCACCCCCAGCGGGTTCAGCACGATGTCCACCGGCGTGCCGTCGGCCAGGTACGGCATGTCCTCATCGGCCATGATCTTCGAGACGACGCCCTTGTTCCCGTGCCGGCCGGCCATCTTGTCACCCACGTTCAACTTGCGCCGACGCGCCACGTAACTCTTCACCAGCTTGACCACACCGGGCGGCAGCTCGTCGCCCCGCAAGGCGCGCTCGCAATGCTTCTCGTACTCCACCTCGATGCGGTCGCGTTCCCGCGAGGCTCCCTCGAAGACGGACCGGATGCGGGCGTCTTTCTTGCTATCCTTCACCAACGGCAGGCCCCAGTGCACGCCACCGAAGTCGAGCTGCTCGAGCAACGGCTTCGTGAACTTGCGGCCGGCCTTGACCAGGACCTCGCCAGTGTTGGCGTCGATGATGTGGTGGGCGATCTCGCCGAAGAAGAGCTCCAGCAATCGTTCCTCGCACAGCTTGTCCACCTTCTCGCGCCGGCGGTTGCGACGGCGACGCAATGCATCGAGCTGGCGCCTCTCCTCTTTCTTGGACCGCTGGCTGCGGTCCTGGCGCGAGAAGACCTTCACGCCCACGACGATACCATCCATGCCGGGAGGCGCTTTCAGCGACGCATCCTTCACGTCGCCTGCCTTCTCGCCGAAGATGGCACGCAGAAGTTTCTCTTCGGGTGAGAGCTCGGTCTCGCCCTTGGGTGTCACCTTGCCCACGAGGATGTCGCCGGCGCGCACGTGGGCTCCCACGAAAATGATGCCGTCCTCGTCCAGGTTGCCGAGGGCCTCTTCCCCCACGTTGGGGATCTCGCGGGTCACCTCTTCCACTCCGCGCTTGGTGTCCCGCACCTGGAGCTCGAACTCTTCGATATGCAGGGAGGTGTAGATATCGTCCTTGACCAGCCGTTCGGACACCAGGATGGCGTCCTCGAAGTTGTAACCGCCCCACGGCATGAAGGCGACCAGGAGGTTGCGCCCCAACGCCAGCTCGCCCTTGTCGGTGCAGGGGCCATCCGCGATGGGCTGGTCCTTCTTGACGCGGTCGCCCGGCTTCACCAACGGCTTCTGGTTGTAGCAGGTGTCCTGGTTGCTGCGCTTGAACTTGCGCAACCGGTACTCCACGACACCGCTGGAGTCGAAGAAGTTCTGGGGTGCCACATGATCGGCGTGGTCGTAACGAATGGTGATGGAATCCGCTGTGGCTGACTCCACGAGACCCGAGTCCTCGGCCACGATGACCGCACCGGAGTCGATGGCGATCTTCTTCTCCATGCCGGTCCCGACCACGGGCGCCTCGGCCTCCAGCAACGGCACGGCCTGGCGCTGCATGTTGCAGCCCATCAGGGCGCGGTTGGCGTCGTCGTGTTCCAGGAACGGTATGAGCGAGGCCGCCGCGGAGACGATCTGTTTGGGTGAGACATCCATGTAGTCGATTTCCGAGGGCTTTGCCAGGGGATACTCGCCCTTGTGCCGCGCCAAAACCCGGCTCCCCTGGAAGCGGCCCGAGCTGGTCAGGGGAGCGTTGGCCTGGGCAATGGTTACAGCGTCTTCCTGATCGGCCGTCAGGTACTCGATCTTGTTGGTTACGACGCTCTTTTCCACCTTGCGGTAGGGTGATTCGATGAAGCCGAACCGGTTGATGCGCGCGTGGGTGGCCAGGCTGGCGATGAGGCCGATGTTGGGGCCTTCCGGCGTCTCGATGGGG
>CBDURX010000390.1:0-3434 GCA_965369485.1 uncultured bacterium
CAGAATTCCCACTCGTCTCCGCGGTTCTCGTGCATGCGGGCCAGGTCATCCGGCTGGGCCACGGCGATCACGCCCTGCTTGTGAGCGTCCCGCCACCAGCGTGACTTGCCCGGTCCCACGTACAGGACGCGGCCCAAATCTCTACCACGGTCCGCTTCCACGAGACAGTAGTCACCCACGGATAGCTCCACGCGGTGACGGTTGTGATAATAGGACTTGCGGTGCCCCTTGAACTGGACGAGTGCCAGTTCCTGGCCCGGCTGTTGCCGGTCGCCGACATTCTGGTCTCGAGCTGGGGATTTACGGCTCGGCCTCCGGCGCCGTCGATCAGGAGGCCCGGGAGGATTGGTCTCTCTGGGCATGATCTATCAGTCCTTCGAACAGAACGGCCAATGTCAGGCCGATGTTCAAGTTGTGGTCGATGTCCTGCTTGGCCGCTTCGACGCTGGCGATGTCCCGCAACAGGGTGGTGGGATCGCGCAACAGGGCCAACTGGCGAACCTTCTGCTGGTCGTCGAGGAGGCGGGGTCGCCAGTCGTCACCCCGGGTGCGGCAAGTGAGCAATTCACTGTAGTACAGGTTGAGCATTTCGCATAGCTGGATGGCGCGCTCGCGCTTGGCCGGGTTGTCCTTGGCCACCGGCAGCTTTTCCGCGCCTGCCTCGGCGGCCATGGCGGCGGGAATCAGCCCCGCATGGATCTGGTCGGCCGTCACCTGGGCCGAGCCTCCCTTGCCGGCGTGGATCCAGTCACACAGATGCGAGGCCCAGTGCTGCAGAGCGACTACCTCGGGCTCGAGCAGGGCGATGGCTCTGCGTGCGTTGCCGTCGGCGACATGGGCCACGCGACGCGCCACCTCAGAATCGACACCCCGCAACTGACCGATCAACACGGCCAGTTCCGTCTCCTCGTAGTGATCGAAGCGCAGTTGCTGGCAACGGGAGGCGATGGTGGACAACATCCCCGTGCGGCTGGTGGTGAGCAGCATGATGAGCGAGTTCGAAGGTGGTTCCTCCAGACTCTTCAGGAAAGCGTTGGCCGCGCTAGGGGTCATGCGGTGCGCGTCCACGACCACAGCGATCTTGTACCGGCCCTGGAACGGGTGTAGTCGCAAGAAGCGCAACAGGGAGCGGACGGTCAACGGCCCGGGATCTTCCGGATCCCCGATGGTCACGTCGGACGTGGCCGCGAAGCTGGGCTGATAGAATGGATTGTCCCTTTTTGCATCCAGGAGATCGCGTACCACGCCGATGGTCACCGTCGCAGGCGCTGGACCGATCCAACGGATGTCCGGATGCTGAAAGGTGGCCGCCTTCTGACAGCTCTCGCAGTACGTGTCACCGGTACAGACCGGTTGGCACGGGCAGTTCACCAGGCGAGCTATTTCCAGGGCGGTAACTTCTTTTCCCGCCCCTTCAGGCCCGACGAAGAGGTAGGCCTGGCTTAATTTGCCGGTTGCCAGGACCTGGCGAAAGCGATTCAGAACACTCCGCCGCCCCGGGAAAACACCAGGCTGCAAGATCGCTCCTTTAGCCCAGATCATGCCTGAAAATCCGGGTCAGGGACGTCTGGTTCTTAACCATTCAGTGGGATCCAGAGGGGTCTTACCCTGCCGGATCTCGAAGTAGAGCTGGGATCCTCCCTCTTCCGCGGCCTCTCCCACTTCGGCCAGAATCTCGTTACTGTCGATCCGGCTACCCTTGGCCACGAAGACGCGATCGAGATGAGCGTAGAGCGAGTAGTACCCGGCTCCATGGTCAAGGATAACGCATACACCGAAACCGGGCAAATGATCGGCGAACTCCACTCGGCCGGCCGCCACGGCGTACACCGGGGCACCTCGGGGAGCCGCTATGTTGATGCCATTGTTCAAGGTAACGGTCTTGTACACCGGGTGGACCGAGCGCCCGAAGCCACGGATCAGCTGCCCGTTCACCGGCCAGGTGAGACTGCCGGCCTGGCGAGCGAAGGCGGACGGCGAGGCGTCGGGCCGCGCGGCCTCCTTAGCACGAGCCTCCCGCTGGCGCTCGAGGTCGGCCAGCAGCTTTGTCAACTGGCCTTCACGTGCCTGTAAACCAGCCAGGCCCGTCTCGGCCAACTGCCGCTCCCGCTGCAGATAGGTCAGGAGTGCCCGCCTCTCTTGATCAACCTGCTGCAGCCGGAGCCGCTCCTGGTTGGCTTCCTCCCGCGCTTCCCAGATCCCCACCAGCGCCTCCTGAAACTGGCTCTGGGCAGTGAGGATCTGCTGACCATTGGCGCGGATCTGATCCATCATCTTGCGGTCCTGCCGCCCCATGATGGCGGCGTACTTCAGGCGTGTGACCAGGGACGTGAAGCTCTCGGCCGTCAGGACGAGCTCCAGATGGCGTCGGGGACCGTGAACGTAGAGAGCGCGTATCCGTCGGGCCAACTGCTGCTGCTGCCGCTGATAATCCACCTCGAACTGAAGCAGATGCACGCGCAAGGTGTCAATCTGCTGCTGCAGCATCGTCTCGCGCTCGTTCAGGCCGGCCAGGAGGTTCTTGACCAGGCCCATCTCGCGGTTGAGGTTCTGCAGTTCCTGCGCGGCATCATTTTCTTCAGCGGCCAGCGCGCTGATCTGGTCGCGGTGGTTGCGGATCTGATCGCGGAGAGAAGAAAGTGTCTGATTGCTCTGGTCGATCTGGGTCGTGAGGGAGTTCAGGTCGTCGTCCCGGCCATTGCCGTCCGGCACAGCGGCCACAAGGTTGCCAGCCAGCAGGCCGCAAACCAGCAGGGCCAGGGTAACCGGACCGTTCAGCGACCGGCACTGCCTCCAGTTCTCGAACCCGATGCGTGTGTCCACGATGGTCACCCGATGTTCAGGCCAGCGTCAGATACCTGCGCATAGCCGAGTAGCTGCCGACCAGACCGAGCCCGACGCAAAAAAGGACGAACCCCGCCATCTGCCAGGGTGTGTAGAACAACAGTCCCTCGATGTGCGGCCGCAGGAGCATGTAGGTGCCGCTCAAGATCGCCATGGCCAGAGTCCCGCCCATCAACCCTTCCAGCATGCCCTCACAAAGGAACGGTGTGCGAATGAAGAAGTTGGACGCGCCCACCAGTTTCATGATCTCGATCAGACGGCTCGAGGAGGCCACGGTCAGCTTGACCGTGTTGGAGATCACGAACACAGCCGCGATGAACACCACCAAGCCTACCAGCAAGCTAGCCATGCGAAACAGAAGGGTCCAGCGTTCCAGAACCTCGATCCAGGCTCGGCCGTAGGCGATGTCGGAGACCTCTGGCCAGGGGGCAATCTGGTCGCGGATGCCTCCGACCGTGGCGGCGGTGCGGGCTGCCGCCGACAGGGTAACGTGAAAGGAGGCCGGCAAGGGATTCTCGTCGAGACTGTCCAACAGCTCCGCATCGTCGCCCAGCTGCCGCCGGAACTCGGCCAGGGCCTGTTCCGTGGTG
>CBDURX010000391.1:0-3419 GCA_965369485.1 uncultured bacterium
GCGCTGGCCTCGCTGGGACTGGTGTGCTCCATGTTCGGCATCTTCCTGGTGCGCAGCCCGTATTACCAGGCCGGCGCCTGGTTCGACCGCATGGAGCTGCTGGACATCGGCCCGACTTTCCTGGCCCTGGTGGGCCTGCCGCCTAGCGATGAGATGCCGGGGCGTGTGCTTGCTGAAGGGCTGACTCGTCTGGGCAAGCGTGACCTTCTGAAGCGAGACCGCGACCGCGTGGCCAGCTACCAGGCGTTGACGCCGGTGGATCTGGCGGAGGGGGAGGAAGATCCGGAGGTGGACGAGGCCATCCGCGAGCAGCTGCGGTCGTTGGGGTACATCAAGTGATGATGGTGCCCGGGGGGAGACTCGAACTCCCACGAGGATATACCTCACTACGACCTGAACGTAGCGCGTCTGCCAATTCCGCCACCCGGGCAGGTGCGGAGAACCGGCGGGACCAGGTGGCTCGCCAGTGTGTCGGGCGACCAATCTAGCGGGTTGGACAGTGAGTGTCAACCTGCGGCGGAAGCCGCCTGCGGGCTCTGCAGGCCACCTTTGGGGTGTCAGGCCGGCCACCGGCCTGCCGCTTGTCTGGACTGGTACGAGGTGCTAGGTTCTCGCTTCATGATCAATCCGGGCTGGGGTCCGGAAATGCAGGAGCTGTTGTGATGGCTCGCCGCGGTGACGGCAAGGGTAAAGAGGCTGGCAAGGGTAAGGGCGAAGGCGGCATCAAGATTGTTGCCAGCAACCGTAAGGCCCGCCACGAGTACCACATCCTGCAGACCTGGGAAGCGGGAATGGCTCTCGTGGGCACCGAGGTCAAGGCGCTGCGGACTGGTAAGGCCAGTATGGGAGACGCCTACGCCGAGCTGCGTAACGGTGAAGCGTGGCTGGTGAAGTTGCACATCGGTCCCTACGACCAAGGGAACCGCGAGAACCACACGCCGTTCCGCCGGCGAAAGTTACTGTTGACCCGGCGGGAACTGCGCAAGATCCGTCCGCGCGTCGAGGAACAAGGCCTGACCCTGGTGCCGCTGAAGATCTACTTCACGCACGGGCTGGCGAAGGTCGAGATCGCTCTGGTTCGCGGCAAGAAACTGCACGACAAGCGCGAAGCCAAGGCCAAGCAGGATGTCGACCGGCGCATCGCCCGCAACCTGGGCAAACGTGAACGTGCAGGGAACGATTGAGATGAGACTGACTTCAACGAAGTTTCGCCGGTTCTGTATGGTGGCTCTCGGGGTCGTCTCGGCCACCTGTCTGATCCCGCACTCGTCCCTGGCCCAGGACGATCCCAACCAGGATCCGTTGGCCTTCTTCCGCATCGACACCGAGGCCAGCGACCTGACCATCTCCGTTCTCTACCGGGCCGAGGGGGTCACCCGCCGGACCAGCGGTCGCATGCTGCTGCAGGGCTCGGAGGAGATCTACATGCGCTCGGCGGCGGTGGCGACCATCTTCAAGGCCAGCCGTTTCTGGCAGAGTCAACTGCGCCAGCTCACCTTCAAGGTGCGGGACCACTCCTTCCAGCTGACGGCAGGCAGCCGCCTGGTGATCCACGAGCAGGGGGAGACGCTTTTACCGACGCCGGTTCTGGTCATCGACGGCGATCTCTGGCTGCCCCTGGAGTTCATGACCAGCATCCTGGGTCCGGTCGCCCGCGAGTCGGTGTCGTGGAATCGCGAACGACGTGCGCTCTTCGTCGGCAGCAGCAGTTACAACATCACCGGCCTGCGCGTGGAGAGCCTCACGCGGGCCACCGCTGTACATATCCTCTGCCGTGAGCCTCTCAGCTACCGGACAGATCCCTCCGATCCGGGTTACGTCATCCTGAAGATCTACAACGGTGAGATCGATCCCGGGGTGGTCAGCCGGGCCGGACGGCGCGGCCTGGTCGAGCGCGTGGACAGCCGCCAGTACGAGGGACACGTCCTGATCTACGTGCAGGTGGACGAGATGGTCTCTCGCTATCGCACCTACACCCGGGACGATGGCCGGGAGATCGTTCTGGTGCTGGAAGAGGCGGAGGTGACGGCCCTACCCGAGCCGACCCCGCGCGGCAAGTTGCGGGTCAAGGTCCAGGAGACGCCGGTGGACGTGACGCACACCATCGACGTGCGCACGGTGGTGATCGATCCGGGGCACGGCGGTGTCGATGTGGGCAGGATCGGAACCGGCGGTGTGCTGGAGAAGAACGTGAACTTGGGCGTGGCCAGGGAACTGAAGCGGCACCTGGAGCGCAACAGTGACATCGAAGTGGTGCTGACGCGGAACGAAGATATCCTGCTGGGCCTGGCCGAGCGGGCCGAGATAGCCAACAAGGCGCAAGGTGACCTCTTCATCTCCCTGCACTGCAACGGCTGGTTCAGTCCCGGGGCCCGCGGCATCGAGACCTATTTCCTCTCGCCCGCCGAAAGTGACTGGTCCAAGAGCGTCGCCGCCGCCGAGAACCAGGGGTTGGAGGACAGCGGCGTCGTGCCCGAGGATGTCACCTTCATCGTCTGGGAGCTGGTACAGAACCGCTTCATCAGCTCCAGCAGCGACCTGGCCGAGATCGCGCAGCACAAACTGGTGGCGCGCACCGGCGCCCCGGATCGCGGCGTGCGCCAAGCGGGCTTCCGGGTGCTGGTGGGAGCTTACATGCCGGCCGTCCTGGTGGAGATGGGCTTCCTGTCCAACAGCAGCGAGGAGCGCCGCCTGAACGAGCGGTCCTACCAGCGTGACCTCGCCCGCGCCCTGAGCGAAGCGATCCTGGAGTTCAAGGAGCGCTACGCCCACACCGTCCGCACGGCCGGTAGCGATGACGAGGAGTGGTAGCGGTGGCGACGGATAAGGACAGGGATCCACTCCGGCGCTCGCGCCTCGGCAGACTGTTGCTGCTCTGGGCGGCCGCCCTGGTGCTCATGGTCGGGGCTGTGTATCTGTACACGGTGATCCGTAAGCCGGCCGGCCGAGAGGTAGAGGAGATCCCGCTGGTGGAGAAGGAGCTGGGCAAGGCCATGGGCGAGCGTGCCGTGGTCCTGGTCTTCCCCAACTGGGACGCCACCGGATACATCATCGAAGAGCGTCAACTGCCCAGTCGCGACCGGCTGGAGGCGGATCTGCTGGCGGTGATGAGCGCCCTGTGCGACGGGCCTACCACCGGCGGCGCCATCTCGGCCATGCCGGAGGGGACTCATCCCCTGGCTGCCTTCTACAACGAAGCGGACGGTAGCGTGGTGCTGGACTTCAGCCGCGAGCTGGTGGTGAACCACCCGGGCGGCAGCGCGGCCGAAAGCGGCACGCTGACGGTGATCCTGCGCACACTGGCTCTGAACTTCCCAGAGGTGCGGCTGTGCAGTCTGCTGGTGGATGGGGCTCAGAGCGAAACTCTGGCCGGGCACATCATCCTGGACCACCCGTTCGTGCCGCGGAGGTGGTTGTAG
>CBDURX010000392.1:0-3414 GCA_965369485.1 uncultured bacterium
ACCCGCAACCATCTGCTGTGGTCGCTGCTCCTGTTTTCGGCCGCCGTGCGGATGCTCTTCTATTTCCAGCTCCGCGGCACCAATCTGGCGGCCGTTCCTCTCCTCGACAGCGAGACCTACCACGACTGGGCCGCGCACCAGGTCACCGACGGCGTCTTCGGCATGATCTACGCAGGCCTCGGCTTGAACGAGCAGGCATTACAGGAGGGCGAGCGCGCCCCGGACGCCTTCCCGGCCAACCAAGACCGTTGGATCCGTCAGCACCGTCTGCGCGACCTTGCCTACATCCAGGCTCGTACTGGCAACACTCTCTCGTCGGAGTTACTCCGCATTTCGCCGCTGTTCGACATGCTGCGTGAGAATCCCCACTTTCAGGCTTTGGCGGGGCAGGGTGCGCGAGCAATCAACACTGAATAATTTTAATAATATCCTGACTATTTGTGTAAATGCACCCCTCATTACCTGAGAATTATTTTACAATAAGATTCACAATTCATGTATAATGCCACGGGGATTTGGGCCGCACTCTCACGCTCATATTTTTCGTTCACCGCGAATTTCAAAGCAACTGCGTCCAGAGTGACGGACATCTCGACTTTGACGGCAAGCTGAAACATCGCCGACCTTACCAACCATGACCTATTACGCCGTGAAGGAGGTGAACTAGAGGTCCTGCATTTTCCTCATCAATTCCTCGAATAAGGAGGTAACGGACATGAAACGTACCAGTCTATCAACCTTGTTACTCCTGTTAATCTGTACAGTTCTCGTACCCTCGGCACTGGCCCAGCACACGATCTGGGTCAGCCCCCTGACCATGATTACGGGCGACGCAAGGTTGACCATCGAGCCCACATCTCCGGGACCCGGCACATCAGTCAGAATCACCACCACAGCGTCTGGTGATCTGCAGTGGGTCGACCTCGGTCTGGTGTTGCCGAATAACATCTTGATCGAGTCGATAGAATTTTGTTATCAGCTCGCAGTTGGCTCGAGTTTCATCTCCCAAACCAGAGTCACGCGCATGACTACGCCCGACCACGCAACGGTCATTCACGACGATGGAACTGACCTGACCAATGTCGGCCCGGATTGTTACGCATCGTTCCCGAACCCGGTACTGCCGGTCGAAGGGACCTTGACTCTGAGTTTCCGGCTGAATTTCTCGAGTCCCGGCCACTGGATCGACATCGGCGCCATTGCGCTGAATGTGATTCCCGTTGCAACCGCGATCCAAGACGATGACACGCCCGATGGGTCTCGCGCAGGGATCTTGAATCAAAACTATCCGAACCCGTTCAACCCGAACACGAACATCAATTTCGAACTGAGCAAGCCTCAGTTGGTCGAGATTTCCGTCTACACGATCGAGGGGAAACTCGTCACGAATCTCATTTCGGAAGAATTGCCGGCGGGTGCCCACGAGATCACCTGGAATGGCCGCAATGATGCAGGCGCTCTGGTTTCGTCCGGCGTTTTTCTGTACCGGCTAAAGGTGGGCGATTTCGTGGAGACGAAAAGGATGGTGCTCGTTCGATAAGGCCATATGTCCTCTCACTTTCCCTCGGGAAGGGGTAGAGTCATCACTTTGGTGAGGCTTTTACCCCTTCTCGGTAGAGAGTCAAGGAGGACCCGATGGTGCGATCGCAGACCGACCGGTTGGCCGAGAAGACAGTCGAGCGCCATTCAGTACAGCTCGTACTTCACCAGCCGCCCATCCAGTCCGCCGTTGGCCAGCGGCTTCTTCCACGCCGCGCGCAGGCCGATCTTCTTGATCAGCTCCCGCCTGCCGAAGTAGATGAACGCCTCGCTGCCGGTGCAGCGCTGCTTGAGGAAATCGCCCAGCTCCTTATAGAAACCGCCGATTTCGCCTCCCCGTCCCAGGCGCAACCCGAAGGGCGGATTGCAGAGGATGGTACGGTTCTCCAGCTCGGGGATGGCGCGGAAATCCAGCGTGCGCACGCGCAACTCGTCACCGTAGGGCAACCGGGCGTTGTTGGTCCGCGCGGCGGCAACGGCCTGCGCGTCGATGTCGCTGCCACGGATATGTCCCCCGGGGGGTTCACGGATGAGTCGGTCGGCTGCGGCCTTGACGTCCCGCCAGATCGTGGCGTCGAAATCGGGCAGCATGGTGAAACCGAACTTCCGCCGCAAGTAGCCCGCCGGGATGCGGCAGAATTTAAGCCAGGCCTCGCTGATGAGGGTGCCGGAACCGCACATGGGGTCGTACAGCGGGCGGCTTCCGTCCCAGCCGGACAGGTCCACGATGGCGGCGGCGACGGTCTCCTGCATGGGTGCATCTACTGTCGCGTGCCGGTAGCTCCGGCGGTGGAGTGAGCCGCCCGAGACGTCGAGACTGATGGTGGCCTGGTTGCGCGCCAGGTGCAGGTTGATCCAGAGGTCGGGATCGCGGGCGTCGACACTGGGTCGCCGGCCGAGCCGCTGGCGGAACTGGTCGGCCACAGCGTCCTTCAGCTTCAACGCAGCGTACTGGCTGTGGGTGATCTTGCTGCCGGAGACGTTGGCGAAGACTGCGAAGGTCTGGTCAACCCGCAGCAGCGACGTCCAGTCGATCTGTTGCGTCTTGCTGTACAGGTACTCGGGATTGTGGCATCTGAAGGTGACAAGAGGCGCCAGGATCCGAGTGAGCAGTCGCGCTGAGTAGGTGATGTGGTAGAGGGCGGCGCGATCGGCCCTGAAGTGCAAACCCCGGTAGGCGGCGCGGATATCGGTGGCGCCCAGGTCCCGCAACTCGATCTCACCCAATTCCTCGAGACCGCCGGAGATCTGGGCGAAGTAATGCCCGTCCTGCTGATAGTGGAACACGTGACTCCCGCTCCGTAGATACCCGGCGTTCCGTAGCGCGACCATGCCGCCCGACGCGAATATAGACCAAATTCGCAGGACCTGTACACCAGTGGGGAAACTAGCGAGCCGCAGGTTTCAACGGGCCATGTCTGGCGTCCACCGGATGAAATTGAACATCCGGCTGTGCAAGAATGCGGTCGTCAACCGGGGACAAGGCGTGGAATAGGCTGCTGTTTTTCCCATCCCTTCCGTTGGCTCCTCGCCCTGAACTATCGCTCGTCCAAGGCACCTTGGGCAAAGGCCGCTTCGGCTGCGGCGTAACCCAGTTCGATCGCCTCCTCCATGCGCTGAAAGTCCTCGATCCCGAAGTCCTCGGGCAGGGGTGGTTCCAGCAGCAGGTCGGGTGGATGGACGGCCAGACGAAGTCGCGTCACCATTCCCATCGGGACGTCGAAGCTCTTGAGGAAGAGTTCGACGGTGAGACCCCGGTGTTCGGCGTAGAAGCCGGTTTTCTTGCTGAACTTGATTGAGGGGATGTTCGCGGACCAGCGCTCCCAGAGACTCTCGGGCTTCTCGAAGTCGAGCTTGCGCGTGGGTGGCGCCCCG
>CBDURX010000393.1:0-3408 GCA_965369485.1 uncultured bacterium
CGAGCGGTTGGCCAGGCTGAAACGGATACCCCGCCAGCCCAGGAAAGGGTTGTACTCCCGCTTGGCACCCAGGTAATCGGTGACCTTGTCACCACCCACGTCGAGGGTCCGGAAGATGACCGGCCGTCCGTCCATGCGCCGTAATACCTCGATGTAGACCTCGACTTGCTCGTCTTCAGTGGGGATGCTCCCGTGCTGGAAGTAGAAGTATTCGGTGCGGAGCAGGCCGATGCCTTCGGCACCCCGGGCGAGGGCCTCGTCCACCTCGATGGGCAGTTCGATGTTGGCCATCAACCGCACCCGGCGACCATCCGGGGTGACGGCCTCCAGGTCGCGCAGCCTTTCCAGGCGACGGTCGACGCTGTCCTGTTCGCTGCTGAGCCGCAGGAATCGGTCGCGTGTGACGTCGTCCGGAGCGACGACCACCTCGCCCTCGCACCCATCCATGGCAACCTGGCCACCGGCAGGGAGATTCGCTACAACTCTGCCGAGTCCGACGATGGCCGGCACGCCGATGGAGCGGGCCAGGATGGCCACGTGACTCGTCCGTCCACCACCGTCCAGCAGGAAGCCCAGCACGTTCTCGCGTCCGATGGACGCCGTGTCCGACGGCGTCAGGTTGCGCGCCGCCACGATACTCGGCCGGCTCGGTCCGGTGACCGGAGCTGTTTCCTTCTTCAGCAAGGCCAGCAAGACCCTCTCTTCCACATCACGCAGGTCGTTGATGCGCTCACGGAAGTAGTCGTCCTTGATGTCGTCGAATTGCAGAACGATGTCGGCAATGGCTCGTGCGAAGGCCGCCTCGGCGTTCAAGTGTTGTTCCTTGATGGTCTGGAGCGTCTTGTCCCAGGTCAGCTCGTCCTCGAGGATCAACAGCTGGCTGGAGAGGATTTCGGCCTCCTCCGGGCCCAGCTCCTGCCTCAGCTTGTCAATCAGACCCTTGATTTCCTCCCTTGCCTGGGTCACCGCCTGACCGAACCGCTCGCATTCCACTGCGACCTCATCGGCCGCGATGATCCGCCGTGGTGGTACGAGGGCTTCCTTGTCGATCCTGTGCACGGGACCGACGGCATGACCTGGTGAGGCGGGAATGCCGTGATGGATCTGCATGCGATCAGCTTTCAAGCTCCGAGTCAGCCAGTTCGACCTCGATAAGGCGGACGACGGAGGTGACGGCTTGGTCCTCGTCCGGACCGTTGACCTCTATTTCCACCTGGCTGCCATACTCGGCGGCCAAGCTAGCCAACCCCATGATACTCTTGGCGTTGGCAGACCGACCGTTGTAGCGGATCGTCACCTCCGAAATGAACTTCTTGGTGAGCTTGACGATACGGCCAGCGGCTCGCAAGTGGAACCCGACTGGATCAGAGACGACAGCGGTAACGATTTTCAATGTCTTTTCATCCTCGTTCCCGCCGGACACATTCCGGCGTTAAGTTGATGCACAGACTAAACGTAGGCCAGGGCCAAGGCAAGGGGTAGAGCCAGCAACAGGGCTCCCTCACCCCCGCAGCGCGGGTGTAAGCGCAACGAGGCCATCACGGTGAGCAAGGCCATCCCCACGAAGGGCCAAACCCCAATTCCGGCCTCCTGAGAGAGCAAACGGCCAGTGTAGAACCCCGCCAGGACACCGGTCAGCAACATGCCTGCCCACTTGGCCAGGAGGATGGTCCGGTGCCAGACAGGCCGTGCGAGCAGATCCACGATGTCCAGACCAAGGCGATACCCAGCTGCCAGAGCCTGCCGCCTCAAGATGAGTTGCCAGATTCCGAACAGGACGACGACGCCCAAGGTGAGCCAAATTCGTCCCCAGAGTGCGAAAATGCAAACCACCAATAATGTGGCCGGCTTCAGACCTAACCAGAACAACTGGTCGCCCAGGGACGCGATACTGCGCGCCAGCGTACTCTTGAAGATCTCGATCTGCCGGCCGGCCGCCTCGTTACCTTCATAATGTGCGGATTCCAACCGTAACAGCCCGCCGATGATGAAGTTAGCAAAATACGGGTTGGTGTTGAAGTAGGCGTAGTGACGGCGACAGTACCGTCTGCGGTCCATACGCGATACTCGATTGTGCCGTAACCAAGGCAGTAGTGACACCAGCAGACCCAGGTTCTGCATCCGCTGGGAATTCCAGGACGCTTGCAGCGTGAGAGATCGCAGGTAGATCTCGGCCATGAGGCTCTTCGGCAGAGTTTCGAACCGCTCACCAGTTATGGACTCTGGTTTCATGAGCACCTCCAGACTAGAACACCAGGACCAGACCCAGGGCCACCACGAAACCGCCAGCCAGGAAGGGCCAGCAATTTCTCAAACCGTACCGATCGATCAAGATGCCCACGGCCAGGGCCGGCACCAGCAAGGGCAAGTAGGAACAGGCCAGCATCAGCCGCACCGGCAATTGGTCGTAGAGGGGTAGCCACACCCCCGCCAGAAGCGTCAGCCACACCGCGAAGAGCACCACGCCGCGGAAAGCAGTGGCCATCAAACACCGCACGTGGATACGTTCGAACCGCCCCATGGTGCCGTCGCGCAGGCTCCGGTACCCTTCCAGCATCCAGAGGAAATGGGCTCTCCGCTCGAACGCCAGGGCCCAGCGACCTGCCAGGCTACAGAATACGGCCCCCAGCAGGATCCAGCCCAGGAGGCCACCCTGTGTGGATCCAGCCCCTTGTAACAGCGAGGTCAGATGCCGACCGGTCAGGACCACTGACCCGACCCCCGCCACCATGGCACTGACCTGCTCCCCCCCCAACGTCTGCCCCATCGGCAGGTTGCCTACGGTCAGCAACTGGAACGGCAACCCCAGAGCCAGGCCTGCACCTGGATCGCCGCAGAGCACTCCCGCGAGGATCCCCGCCGGCAGCGGTTGGCTGAGCCAGGTCTGGGCCAAGGACGTATCGTCGAGTGATAACAGGGCGGACAGCACGGCCAGGCCCGCTAGCACGAGGAGGGACGCGTCGTCTCCGGCCGGGCCCCAGAGTCCCCAGAACATCAGAATTGGGCCTCCATGGCCTCGACCATTGCCAGGTCGATGATCGTCTCCTTCCCCGCGGGTAGTTGCCGTGCGGACAGCCGGGAACCACTGCTCAACAGCAATCGGAACGCGGTCAGGTCCTGTCGGTCTACGTAGACGTAGGACAGCATTTCCTTCTTGCCCTCTAGGAAATGCATCCCCCCCACATTGACCTCGACGAGTCCCGTACCGTGATTGTGGATGAAGTACATGTCCGCGGGGCTGCCCACCAGCAGGATCCCGGTTTCGTCTCGGCCCAGAGGAGTGTTGGAGCTCTTCAGGGCCGCCACCGTTTGGCTCGTGCTCAGAACGGAGACTCGGATCTCGGGAGGGGCGGCGCTGCTGTAGACCCGGCTCTGCCACGGATCGTCGGCCACGGCGTCGTTGACCAG
>CBDURX010000394.1:0-3407 GCA_965369485.1 uncultured bacterium
GGGCTCTCGTTACCGGCGGTATCCACCGCGGTCAGCAGGTAATAGGCGTACCAGGGGTCGTTACCCTCGTCCAGCCAGCTCGTACCGGTGGTGGTGAAGACCAGGTTGGCTGGTGCGGGGACGAAAAATGGTTCACTGCCTCGGTATACACGAAAACTCGCGAAGTCCTCGTCGGGAGATGGCGACCAGGTCAACAGATTTCCGTCGCTGCTGTTGTACGCGACACTGAATCCTGTCGGCACCGAGGGTAAAAGATTGTTCATGGAGTAGCCGCTGTCCGGGGGGGAGTCGAAGAAGACACCGGGTGTTCCGGTGCGGGCCCGGACAAAAAAGGTCGTGTAGTGGACGCCGCCCCAGGTCGTGGAATCGGCCAGGGTGGGTACCACGGTGATGTATCTCTCTTCCGCGTCGGCCGGTACGGTCAGCAGGAAATCCCATTCCCCAGGCGGGTAAGAGGTCGGTGACAGCACACCGGGTCCGCGCGCATTGAAACTCGTGGCGGCTGACGCGTCGCCGAGGGGCTCGATACGCCGGAAGATGGCGTACTCGGTGATGGGGGTAGTACTTCCCACACTGTCGAAGCGGCTGGCGGTGAAGGAGATTCGCACCTGCAACCCCTGATCGTCGGGCACGTCGCTGACCGAATCGATGACCGCATGGCTGTATCTCTTCTCCCACGAGATTTCCAGTCTACTGCAGCCTGGGTTGATTTCGTTGGCCAAGTAGATGTGTGTCGACCGCCACAGCAATGAGTTTCCTGTGGTGCTGAAGGAGTGCCAGTCCGCGCCAGGGATGATCTCTTCCCAGCTGGTACCGCCGTCGGCGCTCAGCTCCCAGCGGATCGTGTCTTCTTGGACCGTGGTGAGACGGGCGCGGACGATGGGATCGGAGGATTGGTCCAGAACCAGGGATTGGGCCTTATTGTTCGCAATGTCGAAGCCGTCAGGATTGACGGAGATGGTCAGTAGCCCGGCGCTGCCAGCGGCCAGATGCACGTGATCGCCGTCGAACGCGATGCCGAGGCTGTTGCCACTCGTGGCCAGACGGCCGCTCAGGACAACAGCAGTCGGTTCGCTGATGTCCAGGAGTGTGAACCCGGCGCTTCCGTCGGCCACGTAGGCATAACTTCCCGCCACGTGCACGTCCCGGGCGCTGCCGGGCGTGTCGCCACTGCCGCGCAGGATCGGCGCGGTGGGGTCGCCCACGGCGAGGATCTGCAGGCCCGCAGCGCCGTCGGCCAGGTAGACAGTGTCACCGGCGGCGAAGATGCCGAATGCATAGTCAGTGGGGGGATGGGAACCCACCACCGAGGGCGTGGCAGGGTCGCTCACGTCGACGACCTGCATGCCCCCGAGGCCATCGGCCACGTAGGCGACCTCGCCCACGACTGCGACAGCCTGAGCCCAGTCACTGGTGCCGGTACTCCCGACAGGCACAGGATCGGTGGGATCGCCGATACCGATCACCTGCAGGCCGTGTCCCGACTGGGCCACATAAGCGTACGGGCTGGCAACGGCGACGTCGTGAGCGAAACCCGGTGTGTCGAACGCGCCCACGATCTGCGGGTCATGCGGATCGTGGACGTCCACCACTTGCAGGCCGCTCCCACCGGCGGCCACATAAGCGTAACCATCCACCACGACCACTCCGCGGGCGCTACCAGGGATATCACATGTCGCGAGCCACTGCAAAGATGTCGGATCGTTGATGCTGATCACGTGCAGGCCTGCCGCGTCATCGGCCAGGAAGGCCAGGCTGTCCGCCACGGCCACGTCGTAAGCGCTGCCGGGACTGTCGTAGACACCTTGCAAGGTGATGGAGACGGGGAAGAGCTTCAAGTCACCGACCACAGTGTCCCACCAGGCAGTGGTCAGCTCGCCGTCCCGGTACTGGGTAGTGGAGAAGTCCTCGACGTACTGGTGGAGGGTGGCGGTAAAAGAAAGGGCGGGGAGTGATGCCACCACGACAGCAGCGAGGGCAGCGGTGAGACGACGGCTCGTTGTCATGTTCAATCTCCGGCTAGTGGCCCGGATCATTCCGATTTATCCGGGCTAAGTGTGGATCTCGATGCAACCCATGTAGGTGATGTCGTGGACGGTGAGGATCTGAGTGGTCTCGCCGGCACCCACCGCCACAGCCTTGTTTTCCAGTCTACCCAGCCGGTTTCCGCGCGTCAAGGCGGCTGGCTCGGGCTAAAGCCATGAGTATCTGATCTTGCCTGTTGGCACCTGCCGTATTACCTAGTGTCCCGTCAACCATGAAATTACGGGTTGGGACCACAGGGCACGGGGCCAATTCCTTTGCGAAACGAGGACGGCATGGCGAGGGTACGGCACGGCGATACTGTCGAGGTTCACTATACAGGCTGTTTGAAAAACGGCACGGCTTTCGACTCCACGCGTGAGCGCGGAGCGTTACGGTTCGTTGTGGGAGACGGCACGACACTGTCCGACTTCGAGAATGCTGTGGTCGGCATGGCTCCCGGCGAAACCAGAGCGGTCGAGATCCCTTGCCGAAAGGCTTACGGCCCCTTGCGCCGGAACATGGAGCGGGTGTTGCGACCCGATCTGGTGCCCAGAGGGGTGAAAGTCAAGGTCGGGCAGCTCTTGCGCATCCAGGAGGAAGATCGGCCTCCCACCGTGGTGAGGGTCACTGGCAAGTACGGACCCGAGGTGATGGTGGACCTCAATCATCCCCTGGCCGGTGAGGATCTCCTCTTCGAGATCGAACTCCTGAAAATCCTGTGATGGTCAGTAGGAGTCACTGACTATTCACACCGCAGGGATTATTCCTGGTACCGTCACGAGCTTTTCTTTGCACCGATGTAGTCTTTGACCTATCCTGAACGGAGATTTGTTGACGAGGTCGGGTTGTTCACCAGCGACTCGGACGAGGCGGTGGACGGATTGCGGAGGAGAAGCGCACTATGCACCGATTCAAGTTCATGTCCATATCGGTTATCGTCGGGTTGATAATCGGCGCCGTGCTGGGATTGATGTTCGGCGAACTCCTCCTGGGCACAAGCATAGGATTTCTCGTGGCCTTCGTGGTTGGGTTCATCCGCAACCTTTGAGGGCATCCGCCTCTGTCTTCCATTCAGGGGATCGGTTGGTTACCCACCCCCTATCTACGAGATACTTATACACCCCCCGTGGCGGACTTCAGCTTGGACAGAACCAGTCTCAACACTAGAGCCGAGATCAGGCAAGTGAGGACCAGGAAGCCGAAGAACTGACTATGCGGCCATTGATCCCATAACGGTTCGATGCTGCCAGCCAGATAGTTACCGACAGCCACGAAGCCGAACCAGCAGCCCATCATGAGACCCCGCATCTTCAGTGGTGCCACCTTGGAGACGAAGGAAAGGCCCATGGGCGAGAGGCAGAGCTCGCCGATGGTCACCACCC
>CBDURX010000395.1:0-3405 GCA_965369485.1 uncultured bacterium
GTATTGCGCCGTTGACGTCGATATGGTGCCGGACATCTACGACGGTCGTTTTTCCGCCACGAACAGCAGCCAGCTGCAGGCCATCCTGGACAAGACCATGATGTACGATCAGTTCACCATGCCGGATCCGAGCTACCTGGAAGAAGTGGTGATGATCGCCGGCATGGATGGCACCTTCGGGCCCACCCACGGCAACGGGCAGATCAACTACGGCACCGAGCACTATTTCAACGCCGCCCACGGGATTCTCAGCCACACGTACCTCTATCCCGAGTCGGGTGGTAACGCGGCCAACATCATCCAGAATGTCAGTGACGGTGTGGCCTTCATCAACTACACCGCCCACGGCAGCCAGACTTCCTGGAGCAACCCCAGTTTCACCCAGGGCAATGTGAACGGCCTCCAGAACGATGGGAAGTACTGCCTCGCCATAGGGAACTGCTGCTTGACCAGCAGTTACGACTACGGGGAGTGCTTCGCCGAGACGTGGTTGCGGACACCGAACAAGGGTGCCATCGGTTACATCGGCGGTAGCCACTCGACCTACTGGGACGAGGACTACTGGTGGGGTGTGGGTTATCACCCCGCTTCCCAGATCAACGGTTCCGCCTGGCCCTACGAATCGACGGGCCTGGGCGCTTACGACGGTCTCTTCCACGATCACGGCGAGGCGGACCATCTCTGGTACGTCACCAACGACGCCATCATCTTCTGCGGAAACCTGGCCGTGATGGAATCGGGTTCCGGTTTGACCAACTTGTACTGGAACATCTACAACCTCATGGGCGACCCCAGCCTCAGCACCTACCTGGGTTTACCGGCGGCCAATCCGGTCGTCCATCCCACCACAGTCTTCAACACCGACCCCGCCCTGGTGATCGAAGCAGTGCACAACAGCTACGTCGGCCTCACCCAGAACGGAATCCTTGTCGGTGCCGGTACCGTGGGCGCCAGCGGCAGTTTGACCATCAACTACACCCAAGTATTGATCCCAGGTGCGCCGCTGCACCTAGTGGTCATGGCGCAAAACCACGAACCGTATGTAACCGACATCATGGTCATCGTCCCGGCGACGGTCATCATCGACCCCATGGTCATCGATGCCAACGTCACCACGGACATCACGGTCACCGTCCTGGATGCCCAGGGGATCGACCCGCAACCCGGCATCGAGGTCTGGGCCGAGGGTCTCGAATACGCCACCGCCCCGGTGGTCACCGACGCCAGCGGCGTGGCAGTCGTCACGGTGAACTACCCCTACGGTCCCACCCTGGACATCGTGGGCCAGGATCCCAACGAGATTTACCGCCTGTTCACCGAGCCGATCACGGTGAACGCCTTGCCCTTGACCAATCCGAACCTGACGGTGTCCACGGACATCGGTCTGGACGACGCCTTCGCCTTGAACCTGCCGGGGACGCTGCATGTCCACATGCTCGAGAGAGACCACATCCTCTATGCCATCCTGCCGGACGACACGCAACAGAGCACGACGGCGTTCCAGTTGACAGTCACACCTGGTCAGTTGGGCCAGGTCACGGGCATCATCGCCGTCAGCGGATACGACCTCTACAGCGAGAGCTTCGAGGTGATCGAAGCTTACGGGACCTTGACCGGTACGGTCGCCTCGAGCGGCACGCCCATGGCAGGCGTCACCGTTCTGGGTTACGACAACGCCATGGAGCTGGCGTTCACGGCGGTGACCAACGCCAGTGGCCAGTACGACATGGGCGAGGAGATCCTGGTGGCCGATTACACCATCATGGTGGACCACTTCGGCTACTTGCACTACGAGGAGCCGTTCTTCCTGAACTACGGGGCCAACGTCTACGACATCGCGCTAATGGCCGCACCGAGCGGTGTCATGATCGGCACTGTGACCGAGGCTGAGACCGGTCTACCGTTGCAGGCCAGCATAAAGGTGTATCGTACCGACACCGGCGAACTGTACACGGAGACAACGAGTGATCCCGGCGACGGCTCTTACACCACTAGCGCCTTGCCGTACTTCGATTACGAGGTGAAGGTGCGTGCTTTCCAGCACATCCCTGCCACCGTGATCGTCGAGGTGATGGATCCTGTGGTCGAGAAGCACTTCGTTCTGGTGCCGACCAACGGCGACATCTTGATCCTCAACGACGGCAGCAAGGGCGTTCCTGCGCCCGTCAAGTACGACCGCAAGGGACAGAATATTGTCGCTCCGGGTTATCTGGTCGATGATACCAAGGCCGCCACCGACATCGCCGCCGATCTGGAGGAACTGGGCTATTTTGTGACCATGGAGGACATCAGCGCCACCGACCCGGCCAGCTGGCCCGACTACGACCTCGTGATCTGCAGCTCCGGCGACAACATCTCGACACTTTCGAGCAGCGCCATGCGCAACGCCCTGGTGAACTTCGTGACGGAGGGAGGCCATCTGCTCATCGAGGGTGGTGAGGTGGCTTACAACCACTATTACAGCGATCCGGCGTTCTCCGGGACAGTTCTGCACATCACCGATTGGAACCACGACAGCAGCGGTAGTATGACCGTGAACGATCCGACCCACTACGTGATGAGTGTTCCCAACGAGATCGGTACCATCAGCTTCACTTACAGCGGTTATGGAGATCAGGACGCCGTGGACGTGGCGCCGGACGCGGCGCGGATCGGTGCCTGGAGCAGTTACCCCAGCGACGGGAGCGTGATCGCCTACGATACCAACCCGGCGCCGGAGGGTGGCCAGATCGTCTTCATCGCGTTCAACTACTCCGCGGCCGCCGCGACGGGACGGAAGGATCTGCTGGAGAATTCCGTTCTGTGGTTGATTACACCGGAATTCGGTACCGCCAGTGTGTCGGGTACGGTGACGCTGCAGGGCGAGTCCGATCACTCCGGTATCCTGGTCCGGGCGATCCCCAACGGCAGTTCCGTGGTTACCGGGAGTGATGGTGTCTACACGCTGCCGGGCCTCTTCGCCGGAACCTACCAGATCATCGCCTCGAAGGAGGGCTGGTCCGTCGACGCGGAAGAGGTGACGTTGAGCGAGGGAGAGCAGTTGACCGATCTGGACATGATGCTGACCCCCGTTACCACCATCGAGATCTGCAGCGCACCAGGCCTCGCGATTCCCGATAACTCCGCGACCGGGTGCGGTGATTCCATGGAGGTCACGAGTGCCGGTATCGTCACCATGGTGGAGGTCCTCGTCGACATCACCCACACCTATATCGGCGATCTCATCGTGGAAGTCATGTCACCGCAAGGCACGGTTGTCGTGTTACACAACCGTAGTGGAGGCTCCAGCAACGATATATACGGCTGGTACCCGTCCGAATTGGATCCAGCCGAGTCTCTGGACGCGTTTCTGGGTGAAGAAATGCAGGGCAGCTGGACGATGACCGTGTCCGATCACGCCAACAT
>CBDURX010000396.1:0-3400 GCA_965369485.1 uncultured bacterium
ACCACTGCCGGGTATGAGGCGTACCTGGTGGGTGGTGCCGTGCGCGATCTGATCCTGGACCACCCACCGGGAGATTTCGATGGGGCCACTTCCGCCACACCGGAGACCATCGCGGAGTTGTTTCCCGCCACCGAAGCGGTGGGCGCCACCTTCGGGGTCATGCTCGTCATCCAAGATGGCACCGCAGTGGAAACCGCCACATTCCGTACTGAGTCCACGTACAGTGATGGGCGGCACCCGGACCAAGTCACCCTCACCGCATCCATGGTCGAGGATGCCCAGCGGCGGGACTTCACCGTCAACGCCCTTTTCCTCGAACCTATCGACGGCCGCATTCTCGACCCCACCAGCGGCCTCGCCGACTGCCACGCCCGCATCCTGCGCACGGTGGGCGATCCGGGCGACAGGATCCGGGAGGACGCGCTGCGCTTACTGCGCGCGCCCAGGCTGGCCGCCCAGTGCGACTTGACCATCGCGCCAGATACCCTGACGGCGCTCACACAACTCAAGGAGTTGATCGGGAATGTGTCCGCCGAGCGAGTTGGGAAGGAGGTCAGTCTGTTGCTGACCGGTCCGGATCCAGCCGGCGGCTTGGAAAGTATGGCCACTACGGGCCTCTTAGACATCATTCTGCCCGAGGTCGCCGCCATGCAAGGCGTGCCTCAGCCCGAAGTCTTCCATCCCGAAGGGGACGTCTGGATCCATACCTTGCTGATGTTTCGCCACTCCGATTCCCGCTCCCTCGCCTTGGGACTGGGTATCTTGTTGCACGACGTGGGCAAGCCGCCGACCATCAGTTACGAGGATCGGATCCGCTTCAACGGCCACACGAAGCACGGCGATGAGATGACCCGGGCCATCGGCCGCAGACTGCGGTTGGCCAGAAAGATTGTGGAGTTGTCAGCCGACTTGGTGGCCCAGCACATGCGGTTCCTGGACGTGCGGAACATGCGTCCAGCCACCCTGAAGCGCTTCCTGCGCCAGGACCACTTTCCGGAATTACTCGAGTTACACCGTCTCGACTGTGTGGCCAGCCACGGTGATCTGAGCAACTACGAGTTTTGCCGGCGGTCCCTGGCGACCCTGGCCACCGAGGATCTCAGGCCGGAGCCGTTGCTGCGTGGGAGTGACCTGCTGGCCCTCGGTTATGCGGAAGGAGTCTGGATAGGCGCGATCCTGCGCGACCTGGAGACCGCCCAGCTGGAGGGCGCCGTGCGGACCCAGCAGGAGGCCGAGGCGTGGTTGCGACGGACTCATCCCTTGCCAACCGGGGAAGACAGCTAGAAACCCGCCGCGGCTCCCATGCCGCGCGGGTCACTCGCTCCATGGCGAACAGTGGTGGTGGAATCCACCCAGATCACCTGGACATTAGCCATGGGAGCCCGCAACCGAAGCGTGTGTCCCCGCTTTTGCAACTCGTCACGGCAACCGCTGGTCATGCCGTCGGACTCGTAGTACACCACGGGTGGGTACCACTGGTGATGGATGCGGGGCGCGGCCACGGCATGTGCCACATCCATTCCCTCGTCGACCAGGTTCAAGATCACCTGTAACACCGATGTGATGATCCGGGGGCCGCCGGATCCACCCACCACCAGTACCACACGGCCATCCTGCAAGGCCAAGGTGGGTGTCATGCTGGAGAGGGGACGCTTGCCAGACGCCACGGCGTTCTCCTCGCCCCCGATCAGTCCGAACGCATTGGGCACTCCAGGAGCGGCCACGAAGTCGTCCATCTCGTCGTTCAGAAGCACGCCGGTCCCGGCCGCCACCAGTCCCGAGCCGAAGTTCAGGTTGATGGTAAGGGTCATGGCCACGGCGTTACCCGCGCTGTCGACGACGCTCACGTGAGTGGTGTGATTGCCCTCGGGCGGAAGGACACGGCTTCCACCCAGTTCGCGCCAGGGCAGGGCCCGGTCCGGCACGATCCGCGCGCGGAGGCTGTCGGCGTAACCGCGGGAGGTCAGCCTGGCCGCCGGCACACGCACCTGGTCCGGATCTCCCAGCCAGTGACTGCGATCGGCGTAGGCGAACTTCATCGTCTCGATCATGACGTGGCAAAGGTCCGCGGCGGCGTACTTGAAGTAGACGCCGTGGCCGGATGGGTAGTCGTCAGCAACGTTGGCAGTGGATACTTCGTGCCAGAAACGACCACCCAGATCGAAACCTTCCAGCACGTTCAACATCTGGATCAGGTGGACGCCCCCCGAGCTGGGAGGCGGCATGCCGTAGAAATCCAGCCCGCGGTAGTGACCCCGCACCGGTTCACGCCACTGGGGCTGGTAAGCGACAAGATCGGTCGCCGTGAGAAGACCACCCTCATCTTGCACTGCTGCCAACAACAACGCGGCGATGGGGCCGGTGTAGAAGGCCGCGGAACCGTTTGCGGCGACACTCTGCAGGGTGGTGGCGAGATCGGGTTGGCGCAACAGTTGCCCCACCGCGGGCAACCGCCCACCAGGTAGGAAAATTTCTCGGGCTGCACTGTTGAAGCGATCCGCATGGTACTCGATCTTCTCGCGCAAGAAAGCCGTGACGTGGAAGCCGTCCCTGGCCAGGGACACGGCCGGAGTGACCAGACGAGCCCACCTCAACCGCCCACCGGCGCGGTGCAATTCCTGCAACCCGCGCAGTTGGCCGGGCACGGCCACCGCCAGCACTCCAGTCTGGCTCAGGTGACTGTCCGCCTGACCGTCCACCAGATACATGTCCCGGTGGGCGGAGGCGGGGGCCGTTTCCCGGAAGTCGAGACTCTGGACCTCTCCCCTCTCGGCCGCGAAGGTGACGGCGAAACCACCACCGCCGAGACCAGAGGAGTAAGGCTCGACCACGGCGAGGGCGAAAGCCACAGCCACGGCGGCGTCCACGGCGTTGCCACCCTCGTGCAGGATCTCAAGACCGATCCTGGTGGCCAGTAGGTGCGCCGACACCACCATGGCCTCGCCGCCCAGGGCCGGAACGGTCGTCGTGCCCCCGACCACTCGGCCGGCAACCAACATGGTCAGCCAGCAGACCGTGAGAGCCAGAATCGCAGTGCGCACTGCCGGGAGGCTGAAGTTTTTCTCCGGCTTCACGAACCAGCCCCTTCCCCACCCATCACAGCGCGGTACTCGATCGTAGCGTGGCAGTGCCGGTTAAAGAGATCGGCCAAGAGACCGAGATTGCGTCCCATGGCGTCGAGAGGGTAGGTCGCGGTCGCCATGATCACCGCCAGCAGGCGTTCCGTCTGATCACTTACGCTGGTGCGAGCCGAGTCGCTGGATGGCGAGCCGAAAGGACCCGCGGAGTCGAAAAGTCCCAACCGGTCGGTCAGATGGACAGCAGACTTGCGGATGCCCGGGTACTCCTCCCCCGCCCCACCCAGACGGTACGCATCAACGTGAAATAGCCGCAGTCTGCC
>CBDURX010000397.1:0-3385 GCA_965369485.1 uncultured bacterium
GGGCGGCTTGATGTTGGGTTGTCCCTTGCGCCCCTCCACCGAGTTGATCAAGCCGGTCTCCTCGCCGCAGATGTAGGCGCCGGCGCCCTTGTGGACGATCATGTTAAGATCGTATCCGGAACCCAGGATATTGCTGCCCAGGTAACCGGCAGTGTAGGCCTCGTCCACCGCCTTCTGGACCCGGTCCACCAGCCAGCCGAACTCTCCCCGAATGTAGATGAAGCAGAGAGTGGCGTTCACCGCATAGCAGGAGATGATGGCTCCCTCGATCATCAGGTGGGGATCGTAGTCCAGCAGGTAACGGTCCTTGAAGGTACCAGGCTCGCTCTCGTCAGCGTTGACGAAGAAGTAGATCTGGCCGGCATCCTTGGGCACAAAACCCCACTTCACGCCGGCTGGGAAACCGGCGCCGCCACGGCCGCGCAGGCCAGAGTCCTTGACCGTCTCGGTCACCTGGTCCGGCGTCATCTCCGTCAAAGCCTTGCGGAGGGCAAGGTAACCCTCCTCGCCTTCGTAAACGGAGAGCTTGTGGCCGTCCTTGCGTCCGAAACGGGCCGACAAAATGCGGCAGTCGGCCTGACTCATGTCACTCCTCCAGTTCCCTGTCACTGTCCGCGCGTGGGACCACGCCCTTCTTCAAGCTGTCCAGTATCCCGTCCACCTTCTCGGGTGTCAGGTACTCGTAGTAGTGTTTCCCGAGCTGCATGACCGGCCCGTGCCCGCAACCGCCCAGGCATTCGACCCCTTCCAAGGTGAACTTGCCGTCCGGAGTAGTCTCCCCCAGGCGAATGCCGAGCCGTTTTTCCAGGTGCGCGATGATGTTGCGGGCCCCGACGAGGTGGCAACAGATATTGTGGCAGAGTTGCAAGACGTACTCGGCCTGGGGCTCGCTGCGGAACATGGTGTAGAAGGTGAGCAGCTCCCAGACCCGAACGTGGGAGACGCCGAGGCTTGCCACCAACCAATCCACCGCGGTCGAAGATACGTATCCATATTCGTCCTGGATGAGCCAGAGCGCGGGCATCAGAACACTGTCCCGCGTGGGGTAGCGCTCCAGGAGGCACTGGAACCGCTCTCTCCCTTCCGCGGAGAGAGAGAAATCGATCTGGACTTCGGTTGGCTCGTTCATGCCACCGCTAACCTTTCTCGAGCTGGCTCTGTGCCGCCCTCAGCGATCGAGCTCCCCGGCGATGATGTTCAGGCTGCCGAGGATGGCGACGGCGTCGGGTACCATGTGCCCTGCGACCAAACGTGTGAAAGCGGAGAAGATGGGGAAACACGGCGGACGTACTTTGATGCGGTATGGCCGGCCACTTCCGTCCGAGACGCAGAAGAACCCCAGCTCACCGTTGGCGCCCTCGCCGAAACCGTAACTCTCACCTGCGGGCACCTGGATGCCCTCGTACACGAGCTTGAACTGGTTCATCACACCCTCGATGCTGCCGTAGACCTGCTGCTTCGGCGGTAGGATCACGCCGGGATCGTCGATGTTGACAGGAGTGTCCGGTAGCTTGCGCAGCGCCTGGCGGATGATGCTCGCGCTCTGGTACATCTCGGCGAAGCGGACCGTGATGCGGTCGTGGGTGTCGCCCTGTGTCCCGGTGGGGATCTCGAACTCGTACTCCTCGTAACCGAGATAGGGTGCATGCTTGCGCACGTCGTAGGCGAGACCGGTGGCCCGCAGGCACGGTCCGGTGAAACCGTAACTGAGCGCTTCTGCAGTGCTGATCGCCCCGACACCGACGGTGCGGTCCAGATAGATCCGGTTGCGGGAAACCAGACCCAGCACGTCCGCGAGAGCCTCCTCCATCCGGAGCAGGTGGTGCTCCAACTCACCGCCGAATCCCTCGTAGAGGTCGTGGCTCAAACCGCCGATGCGCGCGTAGTTGGTGGTCAGGCGCGAACCGCAGAGCTTCTCGATGACCTCGTAAATACCTTCGCGGACATTGTACAGGTACCAGTAGTTGGTCAAGGCGCCGATGTCCACAAGGTTGGCACAGATGCAAACCAGGTGGTCGATGATCCGGGAGAGCTCGCTGATGATGACCCGGATCACACGGCAGCGCGGTGTCACCTCCACGCCGAGCATCTTCTCCACTGCCCCGGCGTATATGACGTTGTTCAACATGGCCGAGCAGTAGTTCAGACGATCGGTGTACGGCATCACCTCGGCCCAGGTGTGATCCTCGGCTTCCTTCTCGAAACAACGATGCAGGTATCCGATCTCGGTCTTGACCTCGATGATGGTCTCGCCGTCGAGCAGGCACTCGGCCCGCAGGGCGCCGTGTGTGGCGGGATGGCTGGGCCCGATATTGACCGTCAATAGGTCCGAGGGATGAACATCGTCCGCCACCCCGGCGGCGTCGGAGCGATCGGTGGCGTCGGCGCGCAGGGCCGCCTGCTGGATGGCGTGGTCGTCGAAGAGATTCTCCGGGGTGGTACTGACCTGCCCCTGTTCGATGGGGTAGTCCTTGCGCAGGGCATGTCCTTCGAATTCGTGGTGGCAGAGAATTCGCCGCAGGTCAGGATGACCGGTGAACACTACCCCGAAGAGGTCGTAGACCTCCCGCTCGTGCCAATCAGCCGAGCGGTACAGAGAAGTGATCGAGTCGATGGCCTGTCCTTCCTCCACATCCACCTTGATCCGGATGCGATGGTTTCGCGAGATGGAACGTAGGAGATAGTTCACCTCGAATCGCTGCGGCCGCTCCGGGTAATCGACAGTGACGATATCGGCGAGTAATTCGCAACCCTCTTGGTTACGGAGATGTTTCAGAAGCGGCAGCAACTCCTGCCGACCGACCCGCACGCTCTCGTCACCGTGCATGGAGTCGATCTGGAGGATGAGTTCACCGAACTCTTTTTGCAGTCTTTCCACCACTTGGCGGCTCATGTCATCCGTCCCTGCTGAAGAGGCGGTCACGCACCGGGTTTACGCACTGGCGGGGGAGCCGTGCCGCACCATCGAAGGCACGAGGCCTTCCTGTGTCACTTTCTGCTGGATCTGCAACAGCCCGTACAGGAGGTTCTCCGGCGTGGGCGGGCACCCAGCCACATAGATGTCGGTGGGGATGATCTTGTCGATCCCCTGCAAGGTGCTGTAATTGTTGTAGAATCCACCGCTGCTGGCGCACACGCCCATGGCGATCACCCACTTGGGCTCGGCCATCTGACTGTAGATCGTCTTGAGGATGGGCGCCTGCTTGTAGCTGATGGTTCCGGCGACGATCAGCAAGTCCGATTGGCGGGGTGAGAACCGCACCAGCTCCGCGCCGAAGCGGCTGATGTCGTTGTAGGAGGATACGGTGCTCATGAACTCGATGGCACAGCAGGCGGTTCCGAACGGTAAAGGCCAGAGGGAGTACTTGCGGCCCCAGTTGATGGC
>CBDURX010000398.1:0-3377 GCA_965369485.1 uncultured bacterium
GCCGACCTGAGAGGTGCAAATCCTCCCCTGAGCAGGCTGCAGCGAGGGAAGCGAAGCGCAAGGGCGGAAGGGCGACCGACCGTCTGGAGGAAGCTAGTGGGATTCAGTTGTCACAGCAGGGATATCTGTCCCTCATGCACGACGAGACGCACGGTCGAGACCGCCGCTCACCTGACCGACAACGTCCTGCCCCGGGTTCCCATGCGGCAGTGGGTTCTATCTGTCCCGAAACGCGTACGCTGGTTCCTGCAGTATCACCCCGCCGCAGCCGGCGGCCTGCTCAGGCTGTTCCTGCGGGCGATGCAGACCCCCTTCTTCGCCAAGCTGGGTCAGCAGCCGGATTTGTCTCCCAAGAAGCTGCGTCCGGAAGAGATCGCCCAGGCCATCGTGGGTGCCCTGGAAATCGACGACCGCGGCTTCAGACCCGAGTTCTCGGTCTTCGCCGCCAACCCGTTCTGAGGCGATCCGCGCCGGGAGATCTTGACGTATTCATACCCCTTGAGTTACCATAGTAGCTGGCCAGAGCGGTGAGGTACGCCCCATTCCGCCTGTCCTTCGTTCCACATCTGGTCACCGGTGCGATCACTCCGCGCCGGCAGGGTCAAGCACCAAAAGGACGCTATCATGTCGAATCCCCGTCTCGTCACGCTGCTTGCTGCCATCACACTCGCCACCTTTGCTGCCTTCGTCGGGTGTTCCAGCGAGCAGGATTTTTCCCCCACTGCTCCCCTGAGGGTCACGTACTCCACGACCAAGATCATCGGCCCCACGGAGATCGTCCTCTGCCTGGATGTATCCGACAGCATCTCCAGTGACGAGCTGCAGGAGATGGTATCGGCCCTGGGAAATTGCCTGTCCGATCCCGATCTGGTTCCCCAGAGCGGCAATGTCGCCGTCGCCGCTCTGGTCTATGCCGACACGGTGGCCGCGGCTCTCGCCACGCCGGTTCCGGTGACCGCTCAGAATCTCCAGGAAGTCATCCTGCCAGCCTTGCAGGGCCTGCTGGATGATCGCCTGGTGGCCACCAATGGCTTCGATCTGTCCGGCGCCTTCGATGCCGCCCTGGAAATTCTCGAATCTTCCACCGTGTCCGATCGCCAGGTGCTGATCATGGGTAGCGGCGTCGCCGACGATGCAGCGGCGGTTGCCGCATCCTGTGCCGCTCTCGACAACGCGGGTGTGATGGTTTCGGCCATCGCCGTGGGTGCAGACGCAGCCGGAGCCGAACTCCTGTCAGACTGTGCCGACGCTACCGGCGGATATTTCGGCCAGGGTGAGACCGCTCTCGATAGTATCTGCGCCGAGGCGTTCTCTTACATGCTCCTGGTGGAAATCGATCTCGAACCCGAGAGTGCCGACCTGGCACGGGACGCAGAACACACCGTGACCGCCACCGTCTTCCGCGGCGGTGATGCCGATGAATTCCTGGTGGTCGACCACGACGTGACCATCTCGGTGGTGGCTGGCCCCAATCAGGGTGACAACACCACGGCGCCCACTGACACCACCGGCGCCGTCAGCTTCACTTATATCGGAGACGGTGGGCCGGGAACGGATACCATCGTCGCCGAGAGCATCCATCCCGGCACGGGCACGACCATGGTCGATACTGTGACCGTCACCTGGGCCAACTCGGCACCAAGCTGTGACGCCGGCGGACCCTACACGGCCGACGTCGAGGCCGACACGGTGCTGGTACAGCTGGATGGCAGCCTGTCATCCGACGCCGAAGGCGACACCTTGAGCTATCAGTGGACGGTGGACTGCGACGATGCCGCCTTCGACGACGCTACTGCGGTCGATCCGGTTCTAGTTCTTTACGGAGCGTGCCTGTGCGCCGACTCGCTGACGGTGGATCTGACCGTGAGCGACGGCTTCGATTCCAGCTCGTGTCAGTCCGTCATCTATCTCGACGACATGCGCCCGCCGGTGATCGAAGTACGGGACGAGCCTCTGCGGCTATGGCCGCCCAATCACAAGTACGAGGAGATCACACCCGACATGTTGCTGGTGTCGGCAGAGGATGCCTGTGGCCGTCCCATCGACTTCGATGAGGTGGTCGTGGTGGAGGTCCGCAGCGACGAACCCGAGAATTGTAATGGCGACGGCCAATCCCTCGACGACATGGTGGTTCACTGCCCCAACAGTGTCGCGCTGCGGTCCGAGCGAGCCGGTGGCGGCAACGGTCGCGTCTACACCATCGTCTACCGTCTCGATGGCGAGAACGGTACTTCGATGACCGCCGAAGCCAAGGTAATAGTGCCCCACGACGCTTCCAGGGACGAAGCCATCGAGGATGTGGGTATGGGTTACACGATCACCACGGACTGCGGCGACGAGGAGTGAGCGTAGATCCTTAATTCCGTCACTCCAGATCAATACCGGGGGCGCCCAACGCTCCCGGTCTTTTTATTAGCCGGGGCATCATTTTTCTGAGTTGCCAGTTTTCATTGCCCACGTGTGCAATTTCTCCACTTTAAACGGTCAACTTGCGTACCCGCAGATCAGTTGCGGTTTGCCGCCGAAATCGGCGTTTGACTGACCCCAGTCGCTCGAGAGGAGGTGTCCGGCCTTGGTAAAATATCAGCTCCTGATGGCGCGGGGCGGAAAATAGGCGGTTGATTTTCCTGTACTCTGGATGGTCGGGATTCCACTCCCCACTTGCCTCTATCTATACACCAATCCAGGGATACTCGGAGTTCTTCCGGGGATGGGAGGCTCCGGTCCCTTGTCCCTACCGCAAGTTCAGCAAGCAAGTGCAACACTTCCAACTGAACAGATTCCGCGCTAGAGTGCGTGGACTATGTCTAAACATTTCAACCACTTGTCCAAAGAAGAGCGGGATCGCCTCGCTATTCTCAGGGGCCAAGGCTGCTCGATAACACAAGAATTTCATACTAGGGAGGCACGAAGTGATCAAGGCATTCGCGGCACTTGAAGACGGCGCCGAAGGATCCGATCCTCGAGAGACCGGTAGCTGAACATCATTCATTTTGGGTGTTGCTCTTGCCCCGCAAAGGACATCCTGCTAGGTTGAGCGAGGTGTATCATCAGGTCAAGTAGATGTCGGTAGATGAATACTGGCTGTTAAATCATGGCCCGCTAATATCTCATTGGCGCCGGTCCGCTGTGGGGGATTCCGGCATCTCATATCTTTTTGTTCCGGGCGAGCGATGTAACATTGCGACGCCCTAATGCAAGGGATGGCATTCATGATCGGTCACGACCACTCTTTCGCCGTCTATTCGCACGCCGGCGCGCCACGATTCGGAACCGGCAGGCGCTTGGGAAAACGTCTCCTGTTCGCGCTGATTCCAATGGTTTTACTGGGATTCTCAGCCGCGGCGGCGGAAAATTCACCCTGGTCACCGCCGTCC
>CBDURX010000399.1:0-3362 GCA_965369485.1 uncultured bacterium
CATGGCGCCGGCGGCGATCAGGGCGGCGGTGAGCATGGGCAGCCAGCCCATGGCCACGGCCACCACCATGGCCGTGGTGATCAAACCCGCCTCCACCGCCTTGTCCCAGCGTTTCAGGCGTGCCGAGGTCAAGCGTTTGATCAGGGAGAAGTCGGTCTCGTTGCGCTCGACGTAAAAGAACTCCTCGTCGGTCTCGATGATCGCCACGTCACCCGCCTCGATGCAGACGTCCGCGAGCCTGCCGGGTACCGGCCGTCCCCCCCGCGACATGGCCACCACGCTGAGCCGGTAGGGCGTGTCCGGCACGGGCAGGTCGCCGATCCGCCGGCCGATACCCACCGACCGGCGCGAAATCACGGTTTCCACCAGGCGGTGTTCGAAGCGATCACTCTTCATGGGCCGTCCCTTGTGTAACGGCTCCAACCCCTGGGTCGTCCACAGGTTGGACAACTCTTGGCGCGGGCCGGTGAAGGCCAGCACGTGCCCGGCGGTCAGACGCAGGTCTGGCCTCGGCTCGACCCGGCTACCGTCGGCGAGGAACACGGCGGATAGCTCGATGCCCTCCGACTGTGCCCAACCCAGCTGGGTCAGACTCTTGCCGATCAGAGGTGAATTCTGCGGCACGACCATCTCCGCCCCGAAGAACCGGTGCTCGGTGGCTCTCTCCTCCTCTCCTCTTCTGTCCGGCAGCAGCCAGCGGCTCGTGGCTATAATGAAGCCGATGCCGGCCACGGCCACAGGCAGTCCGACCCAGGCCGGGTCGAACATGGCCAGCGCACGCAGGCCGGCAGGCGCCTCGCCGTCGGCCAGCAGGTCGGCCACCATGCCCGCGATCACCAGGTTGGTGGAGGTGCCGATCAGGGTGCAGGTTCCGCCGAGGATCGAGCTGTAGCTCAGGGGTATGTAGAGCCGGCTGGCGGCGAGGCGGCAGGTGCGGGCCAGATCGCGAATCACCGGGATGAACATGGCCACCAGGGGCGTGTTGTTCAGGAATGCACTGCCGACAGCCACCGGTGGCAACATCCGCAGCTGGGCCACGAGCAAGGAGCGGGGACGGCCGATCAGCCTGTCGGCGAGCAAGGTGACGGCCCCGGTGCGGTACATGCCTGCCGCGACGATGTACAGGGCACCGATGGTCAGCACGCTCGAGTTGGCGAACCCCTTCAGACTCTCGGTTGTGGGCGCCAGTCGGAAGGTCATGGTCAGGGTCAGAGCGCCCAGGAAAACGGCGACCGGTGGCAGCTTCGTCTTGATGAGCAGGGCGAAAGTGGCGGCCAGGATGGCGATGGTGATCAGAGCGTCTTGAGACATGGTCGGCTCGGTCCACTTCGCCAGGGGTGCGGGATGTGATACGGATCCAGTGCATTATAACCACGTGACCCGAGCTTGCAACTCGGCGGGCGGTCACTGCGGATATAAAAAAGACCGCAGCCGGTGTGACGCCGGCTGCGGTGCTAGCTATTGGACTGGGAAAAACCGCCACGCAAACTCGTTATCTGGTCATCGTGTTCGCGGTGTCCAGTGTCTCAGGAGGTCTTCTTCGAAGATGTCTCCTTGGCCTTGGCCTCGTTTGTACTCTGCTTGGCCGCGCTGCAGGAGGCTGCACAATCGGCCTTCACCTTCTCGACGGATGCGGTGTACGTGGCCTGCAGCTCGTCGGCACTCTTGCCGCAGCAACCCTTGCCGTCCTCGAGGGAAGCCACGCAACACTTGTCCATGTCGCCTTTGACCTTGTTATCGACGTAGGCCGTGATCACGGCAGCGGAGTAACTGGCCTCCAGAGCGGCGGCGTCCTTGCCGCAACAGCCTTTGCCGTCCTCGAGGGAAGCCACGCAACACTTGTGCATGTCGCTCTTGGCCGTCTCGATGGCTTGGGTATGGGCGGTGTATGAGGCGAAGGCGAGCTTGACCTCATCGGCACTCTTGCCGCAACAGCCTTTGCCGGCCTTGGCGGAGGCGATGCAGCACTCATCCATGCCTGAGGTCGAAGCAGCGGTGGCCTTGGCGGAGCCACAAGCAGCCTTGGCCTGAGCGGAACAGGAGGCCTTGGCCTGGGAGGGACAACCCGCGAAAGCAGTCACCGCCACAAAGGCAGTCAAGGCGAGGGCCAATGCGATGGTAAATGTCAGTCGTTTCATGTCGTGATTCCTTTCTCGAGTGACAAGAGACTCTTTGCGCAAAGAGTCAGGATCGCGGGGGCGATCCTGGTTTAGACAGTGATCTCATACGTGTTCGGTAGAGTATAGTTCCATTTTTATCTGGATGCCAATTGATGAGAACATATTTTCATAAATCTACTGACAGGGTCGGACAGCGCTTAGGTCTGCTCCGTCCTTTCCTGATTAATCCGGGTCAGTCGCCCAATATTTCGCGCAGGGTCTCGATCAGCTCGTCCCGATCGATGGGTTTGCTGATGTACCCCGCCGGGGGCTTGATGTGCTTGCGTTTGTGGATGAAGGTCTTGTACTCCTTCATCACGCCGGTGACCACGACCACCGGGATGTGGGCGATGTCCGGATCCTCCTGCAGCTCGCGCAGGAACTTGCCTCCCGACTTCTCGGGCATGGAGATGTCCAGGGTGATGACATCCGGCTTCTCACGCTTGGCGACCTTCTTGCCCTCGATGGCGTCGGGCGCACTCACGGTGGCGAAGCCCATGTCCCCGAGAAATGTCACCAGGTAGGCGACCAGGTCCGGTTCGTCGTCGATGATCAACACCTTCTTGCCGCTGAATTCGTCGGACATGTTTCCCATCTCCCCATATGTCCAAGAGTGTCTAGAAAGGTTCTTCCCACTCGAGGAAGGGTTCCTTTATGTCAACCATGGCGTTCACGATCAGTTCGACCAGTCCGCCGTAGTAGATCCCGGAACGCGCGGTCATCTTGTAGTACGCCAGCAGGTCGCGGAACTGGCCCTTGCAGTTGGAGCAGGGGGCACAGATGTACTTCTTCTGCTCCGGATCGTTGAGGTCGGTGTCCTGGAACGCTTCGATGATCTGCTTCACCTTCATCCGTCCGGACACGGCCAGCCGCCAGTCCTGGAAATTGTGGGGTGACATGATGGCGAAGCCGCTGCCGCCACCGCAGCAGTAGTTTCTCACCCCATGAGGCGCCATCTCGCGGAACTGCGGGCAGATCTTGCGCACGATGCGCCGTTGCGGCTCGACGATACCCATCAGGCGGCTGATATTACAAGGGTCGTGCAGGGTCACCGGGAAATCATTCTTGCTCGGGTCGAGCTTCAAACGCTCCTGGTCGCAGATGAGGTCGGCTAGGAAGGTGAGGATGCTCTCGCGCGGAACGTCGTATTCCTGGCTGAAGAGGCGGTCGCCCTCGATGGTCTTGATGTAGGCGGGCATCGCG
>CBDURX010000400.1:0-3357 GCA_965369485.1 uncultured bacterium
CCGAGTACGGCGTAGATGATGTTGTTGAAATCGTGGGCGATACCCCCGGTCAACGTGCCGATGGCTTCCATCTTCTGGGCCTGGCGCAGCTGGGACTCGAGCTTCGCCACCGCCGTCACGTCGTGGTTGACGGATACGAAGTGCGTCAACTCGCCGGAGGAGTCCCAGACGGGCGAAATGGTGGCCTCCTCCGCGTAGAGGGTGCCGTCCTTGCTCCGGTTGGTGATGCGGCCGGTCCAGACCTCTCCCCGTGTCAGCTTGTTCAACATGCGCTCGTAGAACGCCTCGTCGTGCTTGCCGCTCTCAAGAAGGCGGAGATCCTGGCCGCTTGCCTCCTCGCGGCTGTAGCCGCTGGCCCGCTCGAAGGCCGGATTCACGTACAGAATCGCACCGTCGGCATTGGTGATCACGACACTCTCGGCGGCTTGTTCGATGGCGGTCCGCAGCAGCTCGCGTTCCTTCTCGGCGCGCTTGCGCTCGGTGATGTCGCGGGCGAAAGCGCAGTTGTATTCCTTGTCACCGAATTTCAGATAATTGGCGACGACTTCGACCGGTATCTCCTGGCCATCTTTGGTCCGGTGGACACTTTCGAGGACCATGGAGCCCCGGTCCTTCAAATCCTTCCAGTGCGAAGGCCATACTTCTGCGGGGAAGTCGGGATCGATGTCGTGCACGGTCATCGTCAACAGTTCGTCGCGCGAGTAACCGAGCGAACGGCATGCTTGCTCGTTCACCTGGTAAAAGCTCGCATCGGACCTTATCCAGTAGATCGCTTCGCTGGCGTTGTCGATCGTAAACGTGGATAGCTGCAAGGCCTCCTCGGCACGCTTGCGAGATGATATGTCCTCGACCACCGCAACGTAGTATTTCGGCACGCCTTCTTCGCCGCGGATGGGAGAAACGGTCACGTTCATCCAGATGAACGAGCCGTCCTTCCGCACGTACCGCTTTTCCGCACAGTACTTGTCGATCTCCCCCTCCTGCATGCGCTTCACCGCTCGCCTGTCGTCTTCCAGGTGGCAAGGATGGGAGACATCGGGGACGCTCAGGCCGAGCAACTCTTCCAGGGAGTAGCCCAGCAAATCGCAGAACCGCAGGTTGACGCGTATGAACTGGCCCCGCGTATCCACGTGAACCATGCCCACGGCGGCCTGCTCGAAGGTGTCCCGGAACCGCTGTTCACTGCGCCACAGCTCCTCTTCGGCCATCTTGCGGTCGGTGATGTTACGGTCCAGGCCGCGGTAACCGGCGAGGGTACCGTCCGGCGCGAAGAAAGGCTTACCGCTCGAGGCTATGACCACCGGGCTGCCGTCCTTGCGGAGGCAAATTTTCTCGAGATCGTTGAAGGAGCGCTGGGCGGTGGCGATCTTGCGGAAAACCCTGGCCGCGCCCTCCGCTTCTCTGGGTGGCATGTAGTCGAAAGCGGAGTGGCCGATCATCTCCTTGGGTTCGTATCCGAGCATGTCCTTGACGCGTGGGCTGACGTACGTGTAGACCACCTCGGTGTCCACTTCCCAGATCCACTCCTCGATGGACTCCACCAGTTCCTGGAAACGTCGCTGGCTTTCCAGAAGCTCCCGTTCGGTCTGGTCGAACATTTGCCGGTAGCTGGCCTCGTGGGGACACGCCTCGGGGTCCTCCCGGCAGTGATCCTTGGAGGCCTGTTGGTGTGTATCGGGCAGGTTTTCCCCGTTCCGGTCCGTCACCAGGCCAGAGGTGCGGTCGTCCTTCTGATCCTCTGTCATGGACCTTATCTCCCCTCACCGCTGGCCTCAAACCAGATCAAAGTCGTCTTCCATTGGCGTCTATAATAGTCGTTCGACGACTCAAAGCCAGAATCGGACCACCAGGGCGGGTGATCAGGGAAGTCATCCGCGTCTGTAAACCAGGGCCAATACACGGTATTATTGCTGTTGCGCAGCGAGAGTCCAATGGCGGGTCGGATAACCCGGGGTAAGGTGGGAAGTAATTGCCGTGGGCGGCGAGAGCCCTGCTGCGCTGTTGAACCTGAGCCCGCATTATTCATGAAGGTCCGTAGCGAGGCGGAGGCAGCATGTCCGGTAGGGTCTTGCACATCTTATCCCAGCGCCCATCGCTGACCGGCAGTGGCGTGACCCTGGAGGCCACCATTCGTCTCGCCGCGGTCGCCGGGTGGGAACAACGCGTGATCGTGGGAACCGTGGCCGCGGATCCCCATCCCACCGTGGACGGCCTCCCGCACCAGCACGTTCACCCCCTGGTGTTCGAGAGGGACGGTCTGGATTTTCCCCTGCCCGGCATGAGCGACGTGATGCCTTATCCCAGCAGCGTTTTCTCGACTCTCACACCCGGCCAGCTGCAGAGTTACCGGGAAGCCTGGCGCCAGCACATCACCGCCGTTGCCGAGGATTTCCAGCCCGACCTCGTCCAGTCTCATCACGTCTGGATCGTCAGTTCCCTGCTCAAGGACATCCTGCCGGATACACCCGTGGCGACCCACTGCCATGCCACCGGCCTGCGCCAGATGTCTCTTTGCCCCCACCTTGCCGACGAGGTGAAGCGTGGTTGTGCCCGCAACGAGCGCTTCCTGGCGCTCTCCCCAGGCCAGGCAGGTTTACTGGTACGGACTCTGGAAGTGCCACTGCAGAGGATACACATCACCGGCTCCGGGTACCGCGCTGAATTGTTCCAGGGGGCGGAGTCGAGGCAGGATCGCGGTGAAACAGTGCTCTACATTGGCAAGTACAGCGAAGCCAAGGGGTTGCCTTGGCTGCTGGACGCCTGCGAGAGGCTGCAGCGCCATCGCGCCAGTCTGGTATTGCACGTAGCCGGCAGCGGCGCCGGACGCGAGGCCGAGGGACTGCGCCGGCGGATGCAGGCGCTGGCGCCTGCTGTCGTCATGCACGGGCAGCTCCCCCAACCGGCGCTGGCGGATCTCATGCGCCGCTGCGCGGTGTGTGTGCTGCCGTCTTTTTACGAGGGCTTACCGCTGGTCCTGGTGGAAGCGCTGGCCTGCGGGTGCCGCCTGGTGGCCACACGGTTGCCCGGTATCGACGAGCAGCTCGCGCCCAGCCTGGGTGATTTCCTGGATCTGGTGCCGTTGCCCCGCCTGGTGGGCGTGGACCAGCCGTGCAGGGATGACCTGCCCGCATTCGTGAAGTGTCTGGAGGCGACGCTTTGCACCGCCCTGGACAAGGCGCCACCCGGCGAACAGGCCGAGGATCTGCGCCGAGCGCTGGTTCCCTTCACCTGGAGTGCCGTCTGGAAACAGGTCGCCGCGGTCTGGTCGGAGCTTTGCGAACCACAGCAAGGCCATATTGTGCGATAATAGTACTGTTCCGTATTATTTAAGGACAGGAGGCGCGCCACCATGTTACT
>CBDURX010000401.1:0-3349 GCA_965369485.1 uncultured bacterium
CAGAAGGTCAGCACCCGGTTGATGTAGTTGCCGAAGTTGTTGCCCAGTTCGTTGTTGTTCCGCGCCAGGAAACCTTCCCAGGTGAAGTTCATGTCCCGGGTCTCCGGGAGGTTGCGTGCCAGGGTGTAACGCAACGAGTCGGGCGAGAACTTGGAGAGGTAGTCCGGCAACCAGACGGCGAAGCCGCGGCTGGTGGACAGCTTGTTTCCCTCCAGGTTCAGGAATTCGTTGGCCGGCACGTTGTCCGGCAACACCCAGTTCTCGGTGTGGGCCATGAGCATGGCAGGGAACATCAGCGCGTGGAAGACGATGTTGTCCTTGCCGATGAAGTGGATCAGTCGACTGCCTGGGTCTTGCCACCAGAGTCGCCACAGGTCGGGGTCGCCCTGCCGGGCCGCCCATTCACGCGTGGACGCGATGTAGCCGATGGGCGCCTCGAACCAGACGTACAGCACCTTCCCCGCGTGGTCTGGCAGGGGTACCGGCACGCCCCAATGCAGGTCTCGGGTGACTGCCCGGTCCTCCAGCCCCTCACGGAACCAGCCCTGGCAGTACTGCAGGACATTTTCCTTCCAGTCGTGGTGCAGGTCGATCCACTGCTGCAGCTGCGGTTGCCAGTCGGCCAGCGGCAGGAACCAGTGGGTGGTCGAGCGCAGATCAGGCGTGACGCCACAGGTGGCACACTTGGGGTCGATCAACTCCACCTGATTCAAGGCGCTGCCGCACGCTTCGCACTGATCGCCCCGGGCGCCCTCGGCGCCGCATTTGGGGCAGGTTCCTTCGACGTAGCGGTCGGCCAGGAATCGGTCACAAGGGACGCAGAAGAGCTGCTCCGTCGTCTTCTGCTTCAAGAGGTTTTGGCGGTGCAGGTCCAGGAAGAACTCCTGGCTGGTCTCGGTGTGGATGGGCCGGCTGGTCTGGGAAAAATTGTCGAAGGCGATGCCCAGGTCGGCAAAGGACTTTTCGATGGCAATGTAGTTGCGGTCCACCAGCTCCTTGGGTGTGATCCCTTCCTGCTCGGCCGTCATGGTGATGGGCACGCCGAACTCGTCAGTGCCGCAGATGAACAACACTTCCTCGCCGCGCAACCGCAGGTACCGCACGTAGATGTCGGCGGGCAGATAGGCACCGGCCAGATGCCCGAGGTGGATATCCCCGTTGGCGTAAGGCAGGGCGGCGGTGACCAGAGTTCTCTGGAACGAGCTCAAAGACGCTCCTCCACGGGACGGGACGTGCGATGGTGACAGGGATGCAACTTAAAACAATGTTTCCAGTCGCGGCAAGGTCTCTTTGCCGTAGACGTAGGTGTCCAGCCACTCGGAGCAGTCGGCGCCGGTGACGGCGGTGACGGCGGCCTCGAGGTCCGGGCGAGTCAGCTCGGTGCCGTCGCGCTGTTGGTAGAGGTGACGGAGCACCTCGTCGAGGGGCCGCACGGCACCGCTGCCGGTGGCCAGCCAGCGATCCAGGGCGGCCGCGGCCAGGGTTCCGCCGGCGTAGGCGAACCGTGTCGTGGTAGCGTCGTTCATGATACCCGCCGCGGCCTCGGCCACCGACACCACTCCCAGCAGCTCATTCTCGTAGTAGTTACGATCGATGCGCTCGCCAACCACACTTTCCGCCCGCCACACGGTCCAGATACCGGTTTCCTTCAGGATGCGGGTGGCGTACCAGGTGGTGGCGCCTTCCACGAACCAGAGCATATGGGGGTCTTCCTGGCGGATCGCCTCGCCCAGCCAGCCGTGGAACATCTCGTGAGCCATGACGTTGGCTGCGCGTTCGGTCAGATCGGCGTAGGTCATGCCGGGGTCGAGGAACAGGAGGATGGAGTGACCCACGTGAACACCGTAATAGTCGAAGCCATCTTCGGCGAGCACGGGGTTGGGTGCGACCAGGCAGAGGATAGCCGGCTGAGGCGGCGAGCCGAAGAAGGCGATCTCGGCCTTGGCTATCCGGGTCAACAGGTAAGCTAAGTCATTGTCCGTGTAGAGCCAACGATCGCCCAGGCCCAGCCGCAGGGAGCAGCCGGCCACCTCGCGATCGAGCAATCGCAGGTCGCCCCAGGCGAGCAACGACGCGTACAGGTCGCGGAGATCGGCGGGGCGGTAAACATGGTCGACCGACAGTGTGGCGGCCCAGGCTGCGTCACCGACCTCCTCTGTTCTCCTCGGTAGCGGCTCGCCGTCGTCGCGACTCCACGGCACCGCGAGACTCCCGCCTGCGGTGTTGGAGAAGCGCACGGTGACCGCGACTGGCTCCTCGCCGTCGGGAATGAGGAACAGGTGGTATCCAGCTGCCCGGAAACCACCCCGGTAGGGCACGGTCAGGTGCAGGCAAATGTCCTCCTCCAGCACACTGGTGGCGTCGAGTTCCACCTGGTAGACCAGTCTGGTGTGTCTCTTGCCCTTGTGGTGCAGAAGCCATCCGTCCGCCTCGCGGGTGACCGAGAGCGGTTGGCCGGGTGTACTGTTCCGCATGAGGTGGGTGGCTTCCCGGATCAGGATGCCCGGCACGCCCGCTGAGGGCTCGTCTGCTGTGGACGGTGGATCGTCCATGGGCAGATAGAACCGCTGAGGACGCTCCAGGCTGCCGGTGAGTGTCAGAGACACTTCCAGGCGTCCCTGCTCTGCCTCTAACAGGGAGATCTCGTAGTCCAGGGTCAGGTTTCTGCGGGGACGCGGCCAAGCCCAGATGAGCACAACCAGCAGCAGGCTCGCCAGCAGTAGCGGCCCGAAGATCCGTCGGGTCCGCGACGAGCGCGGCCTCTTTCGTGCAGCTTGCGAGATGGCCACCCTACCGCTGCCTTTCATGCCCGAGGTGTGGTTCCTGCCCATGGCCTGTGGTATCTCATCGTTCCTCGTGATGGGGACGAAGGGATCACCGTGTCACAAAGCAACCCATGTGCCCGCCTGACCCGTCATTTCATGGTTGACGGAACACTAGCAGCCACGGGAGGTGCCGCATGGATCTGAAATTGTCCGGCAAGGTGGCCCTGGTCATGGCCGTCTCACGCGGCGAGAGGTGGACAAGGCGCAGGAAGGCCGTGTTCTGGCCCGGCCGGGCGGGTTGAGGCGGCTTGACAGACCGGGAAACGCGATTATACTTATGTAGTCAATAAATTCTGCAACTAAAGACAACACGGGTGGTCAAGACCCTATGCTGAAGATCATCGTCCTCGTTCTACTCTACTTCGCCCTCGTCCGCTGGGTGCTGCCGCGCCTCGGCGTGCCGACCTGAGCCTCCAGTAGTTGCTCGGTCGGAGACCGGAAATCGGCGGATCCCCCGCAGAAAACCCCCAACACCACCTTCACCGCCAAGCCTCGCAACGACGCTTGAAAGAGGTACGGTCATG
>CBDURX010000402.1:0-3339 GCA_965369485.1 uncultured bacterium
GCCGCAGCCACGGTGGTTGGCGGTGAAATCGCCCGCGGGCGAGGTATCAAGTCGTGTGCGGCTACAGCTCCCGTCGCCTGATCCGGTGGGAGTTGGTACCGAGGAAGCTGAAGGGCCAGGCCAGCCGGCACCAACAGTCTTCCGCGCGGCGATGGAGCATCGCGGGCTGGGGCACGGTGGGCGCCAGGAGATCGTAATTTTGCAGTGGGATGAATCCTCCGATCCCGCAGGCAATTTCTGGGTGCGGGTTCACTCCTCACGGCGGCAGGGTACGCTGTTCTTGTCCCGCCCCGCAGCCTATTCCGTGCTCTATCCTGTCCCCGAGAGTTTTTTACCGTTGTGGTCCCTCGCAGAACTGGGCATTGCGGAACCACTTGCTGCAGGTGCCGAAAGGGGTCCCCACCCGTAACTTACCGGTATCGTGGTGGTCTGGAAAATTATCGGGAACCCGCCGCCGCCCTGTGGTTTTCCATACTGATGGACCTGGTTGCTCCGACTGCTCTGTGACGGGAGTGCTCTTGATGGTTGCCACGGAAGAACAGTATCCCCTCGACCAGAGGCGGGGACCGGTATCCTGGCCAGATCTGCACGACGAGGAACTCATCGCGCGTGTCCAGCATGGTCAGCGCCGGGCCTTCGACGAGATCGTCGCGCGCTACAAGGGGCGGCTGTACAGCTTTATCCTGCGCATGGTCAAGGATCCGACCGAGGCTGAGGACCTGACCCAGGAGACACTGATCCGTGTTTACATCCACGCGGACAAGTACCGTGAGATTGCACGGTTTTCCACCTGGGTGTTTACCATCGCCACCAACCTGGTGCGCAACCGCATGCGACAAAAGGCGCGGCGCCCGCGGTTGATCAGTCTGAATCCTGCACCCGATGAGGACGATATCCCGGTGGATCCTCCCGATCCGACGGCCGATCCCTCGCGGAGGATCGAGGGTGAGGAGCTGGGCGCGCTGATCGCCGAAGCCTCTCGCAAAATACCGGAAAAGTACCGCGTTCCCTTCCTGTTGAGAGAGGTGAACCAGCTTTCCTATGAGGAGATCCAGCAGGTTACCGGCCTGAAACTCGGGACCGTACGCTCGCGGATCAACCGAGCGCGCAACCGGTTCCGTCAGCTGATCAAGCCACTTCTGAGGAACGAGACCCTGCTGGTCGAGCTGGAACAACTGGAACAGCAGATGATGGCCGAGAAAGACGAAGACGACTGAAATGTTGGAGGACCTGTTCATGCGTTGCAACAAGGTAAGAGAATGGCTGAGCTTGGAGCTGGACGACCAACTGCCCCCCGACAAGACATTCTCTCTGGACGAACACCTGGAGCATTGCGAGGAGTGCCGTACCTATCGCACCGACTTGCAACTGGGCCACAGGTTGCTTCGCGCCACCGAACCACAGCTGTCTGAGAACTTCGAATGGCGTATGCAACTGAAGTTGAACCAGACCCTGCGCGAGATGGCACGGTTGGCGACACTACCTTGGGACGAGCCGTCTTGGAGCCTCAGGCCCTGGCTGCGGAATTTCGGCCTCGCAACAGCCGCCGGCCTGGCCGCAGTCGTGGCAGTGGCCATGTTGATCCTGCCAGTACCCGAGGCTCGTGACGGTGGCGGGTCGGGGGATCCTCCATCCATCGGCGGAACGATCGTCGTAGAGGCTTCTGCGGAGACCAGCGACGGCATTGCGGCTGTCGACTCGACAAGGCGTCCCTTCATCACACCGACTCGACCCTGGTTCACCCCCGGTGGCCCGCATTTGGTCGACACCAGCGAACGTGATCGCCCCCGTGTTCCCACGCGCACGAACCTGGGTATTGGGTGGACCGGCAACCATCTTGTGGACCTGCGGACCATCACCGACCTGCGAGGGCGGAACCGGCAGCTCCGGGAAAACTTGCGCCATTTGCATACGGAATACGACCTGCTGAAACGGCAGCTTGACAGTGCCAAACCCTTGCCCGTAGATCATGAGGAGCCGGACGAATAACCCGGGCTAACCCGTGATCCCATGCAGGCGAGGTAGTGGTGAACAGAGCCCGCTCCAGAGTTTCGGCGTTAGACTTCCAGGCCAACAGCATCGTTTACAAATTGGGCTGCACTCTCCTGATCCTGCTGCCGTGCAGTAACTGCGATCTGGACAGGAGCGAGGGCATTCTCATGGCCGCCGGGTCCTACGGCGACATCGCCGTGGTGCTCTCGGACGACGATCTGCGACCTGCCGTCCAGCCGTTCCTGGATCGTCTGAACCGACCGGTGACTTTCGTCATCAGAGAAGAACACCCCTACGCCATAGACATCTTCCCGCCGAACAAGTGGAAGCTCAGCCAGGGTTACAAGAATATCCTGTTCGTGCTGCGCTGGGGCGACGGCGGCGCGGTGGGTAAGAAGCTCAATACCTTGATGTCCGACCAGACACAGCAGAGGTTGAAGAGTGGTCAAAGCGGGTTCGTCCAGATCGAGGATCCCTTCGCCCGGTACCAGTTCGCCCTGATCGTGGCTGGTCACGACCGCAACAGCGTCGCTAGCATCTTGAACCGGAACGTGGACAAAATACGCGGCGTGCTGGAGGAGAAGATCCAAAAGCGCATCCAGAGGCGGTTTCGTCACACGGGTTTGCAAGAGAAACTCATGACGCGTTACTGGCAGCACCACGGTTTCTTCCTGGAAATCCCCCTGGAATACCGGGAAAACCAGGTGAATCCGGAGGGGTTCCAGGGTATCGAGTGGATGCGCAACAGCCCATCGCGTGGCATCAGCTTGGCGTGGCGTGAAGTGGCGGACCCGAAGGCATCCCTCACGGACCGGGAGTTGCTCCTCGACTGGCGCCAGGAAATGGGTCAGGCCATGCACCATGAGGAGATCCTGGACGCGCCTATGGCGTGGAGCGATACGGAGCTGGGTGGCAAACCCAGCGTACAGCTCTCCGGATCTTGGGCCAGCCAGGTGATCAGTGGAGGTGGCCCTTTCCTCTGCTTCTTTCTGGCGGACGTCGAGAGAGGGCGTCTCTTTTGCCTGGATATCCTGGTCTTCGCCCCGGGAGAGGACAAGATCGCGTACATGAGGGAGATGCAGGCCATCGCGGCGACTTTCTCCCTCCAACGCCCCCACCCATGACACGTTCCCGGTGACCGGTAGGATCAGTCTCACGGTGCCTGGTGCCCGGTTCGCCGAATTTCTCCAGCAAGTCATTGACAATTCAACTGATTTCGGCGTTTTAATGAGAGGTAGGTTACCTGTTCTCACCGCTGAGGAGGGTCCATGTCCTCAATACTCGGCACTGGACGTGATGGCTGGTTATTGCGTTGCCGTCGCACCACACTCGGTTGGTATGCCTGGT
>CBDURX010000403.1:0-3337 GCA_965369485.1 uncultured bacterium
CGCAAGGCCGGTAAGACCGGCAAAGCAAGAGACGCCGAACGCAAGGCCGCCAGGGACGCAGGCGAGGAGATCCCCGAGCCAGCGGTCGTGGTCTACGAGTTCGGCAACGTGGTCGAGGTCGAGTCTGAGAGCGATGCCCCCGAGGATGACGCCGCAGCCACGACCGAGCCCAATTTTTCAGACAGGGCCTAGAACCCTTGCACCGTCGTCACGCTGTCGAGGCCCTTCCGCAGCAGCTCCTTTGTGAATAACTTGGGTTAACACACCAAGTTGATATCCGGCCATTATGCTCAAGTTACTCCTGCAATTCCTGCTGTCAGCGTTCCGGACCAGGCACTGCCTGGCTCTGGAAAACGTCGCCCTCCGCCACCAGATCGAGGTCCTGCACCGCAACTCCAGCCACCCTCGCCTGCGAGGAGGTGACAGGGTCTTCTGGAATCACTCTACATCGTCCAGCCAGAAAGAATCATCCGCTGGCACCGCCAGGATTTCCGGCTCTACTGGAGATGGCAAAGCAGACCTCGGTGGCCAGGACGGCAGTAGGTACCTTGCAGCCATCAGGTCCAAGGATTTCCCGGAGGGTCTGCTGACGAGGTCTGCCTTTCCACGAATCAGGCTCCCCATTCTCGAGTAAAAGATCCAGCCATTCCCCGTTCAACCGTCCTCCGAGCACGCGCTCACAGGCATAGCGAAAAGTAAAAAGCCTTTGCTGGCACGTTAGTTCGATCAGCAGTATAGTTAATAGCATACCTGCCGTTTGATCGGCTCGGTCCGTTTGGAATCGAGCTGTCCCTGACACAACCACAATCGATCCGCCTCGATCACGGAGGTTGATGAATGGTTTATGGCATTCAGCTAGGAAGGTCGGCCTGGTCATTTTGCAGGCTGATCAAGCACACTCAATTCACTCTACTTGTTCTTCTGATGCTTCCTATTTCGCTCGATGCATTTCGAATATCACCTTGCAGAGCGGATGACCAGATGCAGTCCGAACTCTTCTTCTCGCCTCCCAGCCTGAAGGAATTCCAGGATGTGGAGCTGGTGGGAGATTGGGCCATCGTTTTCGGCGTGGGCGGCCTGTTCATCGTCGATCGGCACAACTTCAGCCTCATCGGTCGCTACGAACAAAGCGAGGACCAGATACGTTTGTTCCGGGGCGCGGTGGGCCCTAATCATATCTACGCAGGGGGCCGCGACGCGCTCCTGTATGTCATCGACATTTCGAATCCTGCCGAACCCCATCTCGCCACCGTTCATGGATCACCCGGCATGTCGTACGAGGGGGCTGTGATCGGGGATGGGTATCTTTATGCAGCACGTCACGATGCCGGGGTGGAGGTCCTCGATCTGACCGACCCGGCAGCGCCGGTGATGGTGGCCGAACTTCCTGCTCTTCAAAATTCCTGGGACGCAGCCTTCAAGGATAATTACCTGCTGGTGGCAGACGGTGGCGGTGGGCTTGCCGTCCTGGATATCACCGACCCCACCACACCGGTACACCTTTACAGCTTGCCGACCAGCGGCGCCGCCACGGACATCTGTGTCGAGGGTGACCTGGCCGCGGTGGCCCTGGGCAGTGCGGGCGTGGACATCCTGGATGTGGCCGATCCCACCAACATTGCCTGGCTGGGCAACTTCAACACTTCGGGCCTGGCCATGTCCCTGGCTGCTACCGGGGACACCCTTTACGTGGCCGACTGGGACGACGTGGAGGTGATCGACCTCTCGTTTCCGGAGAGTCCGAGCAGGATGGGCTTCGAATTCGCCCCGGTGCGGGCCATGGGACTTGCTGCCTGGAATGAGCGGGTCTATCTGGCCGATTGGAGCATTGCTGTGGGTTATCAGTTCGGAACGACGTATGAAGGCGATGTTCATCTGCCCTTCCGCGAACTCACCTTTGCGGGCGTGCCGGTGGGAGATTCCGAGCAGCAGGCATTCCAGGTGATGAATACAGGCGGTGGGCCGTTGACGGTCGATAACGTCGAGACCTTCGGCAGTACCTTCACGGTCGAACCTCCGTCCAGTTTCGTTGTTCCCGCCGGCGAGATCCACGAGGTGATCTTGACATTCACGCCTGACCACCCTGGATTCGATGGTACCTTCGTGCGGGTGGAAACCGACGATGCAGACGAGTCGACCATCACCTTCCCGGTCACGGCAGACGACAACCCCAGCGCCCTGGACCTGGGCGAGGCTGCGCCTGGTTTCACCTATGAGGATCTGGACGGAACTCTGCATAGCCTGTCCAATTACCTGGGGCAGGTGGTTGTACTGGCCTTCTTCTCCAACTGGTGACCGGTTTGCGGTCCGGAGTTTTCGGACCTCGAGTGGACACTGTGGCAAAGGTTTCAGGATCAGAACGTCCAGGTTCTCGGCTTGAATGGAAGCAACGAACCCTATGCGGTGGTCGATGCCTTCGCTCGCAGTTTCCAGCTGACGTTTCCTGTTCTTTTGAATGCCAACAGTTCGTACCAGGAGTATGGACAATCTCCCGCGGCGTCTCCTTATCCCCTCGAGTACATCATCGACCAGGCAGGCAACGTGGCCTACTTCAACACCGAGTACGATCCAGAAGAGGTGGTAGCGAAGATCGATCAACTGCTCGGTAATGCGCCGGATATAACTGTTGATCCGGTGAGTGTCGATTTTGGGGCGGTGGGTGTGGGGCTTGCGTCGACTCGAATGATTACAATTGCAAATACAGGGGCTGGCGAACTTCTGGTTCATGAGATCGCTGTGGGCTCGGCCAACTTCGCTGTGAATCTGGAGGAACTGGCAGTGCCTCCCGGCTCTTCGCGGACGCTGCTTGTAACATTTACGCCACAGCAGTTGGGTTTGGTAACAGACAATCTCTTGTTGAGCAGTAATGATCCCATGGATCCTGATTTGCTGATTCCTCTGGCGGGCGAGGGCAGCGAGGCTACGGATGTTGCGGAGGGAACGCTACCTTCTGTGGTGCGATTGGTTGCCTGGCCCAATCCCTTCAACCCGCAGGTCACTCTGGAGTACAGGCTGGTTGTTCGAGATAGGGTTCAATTGCTTGTTTACGATTTGAGGGGAAGGCATTTGCGGACATTGGTAGAGGGTGAAAAATCCGAGGGGCGGCATGTGGTGCAATGGGACGGAAAGGACGACGCTGGACGAAAGCTGCCTGCTGGTGAGTATTTATCCATCCTGCGTACGAGTCACGGGAGTTCGAGCAGGAAGTTAATGTTGGTCAGATGAAATTCGTGTGGTGCTGACAGGATCGGAATTGACCTTTGAACTGGTGAGTTTGGGTTGCAGGCGGGGACCCAAAAATCAGGTACACCGAAAAATGGGCCGGTTTAGTTAACAA
>CBDURX010000404.1:0-3331 GCA_965369485.1 uncultured bacterium
CTGGTGGGTAGAATCTGCCCTGCCGCCATCCGAGCAGGCCCCATGCCACAGTCCAGCCCCCGAGCCACATGACGCTGTGCTGCCCTTTGGGCGCCATACTGCTTGTCATGATGATTCATGGCCCCCCCCTTGCAATTTGACCACATAGCTCCATCACCCGGCTTTCCCTCCCGATTCAAGCCCTGGCGTATCCCGCCGAAAAGATAGAGGGAATGGGCCGGGAGGCCAACAGGGATCTCCATGCCGTGCGTAGCAGGAACCGACGCGCCAAGGAGGAACCCGTGCGCTGGATCGATATCGACCTGACCGCCCAGGACGAGCCCTCGGAACTGGCCAGCTTGCTGGCCGAGGTTGAGTCCTGCGTGGCGGAGATGCCGGATCTGCAAAATAGCGCCGGCATGGACAGTCCCCTCGTCGTGCGCCGCATGGCCGAGATCGGACAGATGCTGTTCCACGCCATCATGCTGGGCGATCCAGAAGGGTTCCAGGAGCACCGTGACCGGGATGGCGGAGCCACCCCCAACGTGGGCGTGACCGAGGCCGACTTCCTGACCGGCTACCACCTCATGGTCCCCTCTCGACATGTGGGGCTACCCTGGACCTGGTTGCACAACGGTCTCGAATTCCTGCTGGAGCGCTACACCATCTGCGCATCGTCCCACGAGTCACGTCTGCCCACGACATCCCCCATGCCACCCTGGATGACGCGCTTCCGCGAGGCCAACCTGACCCAACAGGTCCAGGGTGAGCGTCCTCTGCGCCACACCCTCTCCCGGCTGCGGCCCAAGGAGTGTGCCGACCCGGAGATCCTCTTCGTGCCCGGCCACTGTGAGGACACCATCCGCCAGCTGATCTACCGTGAGGCCGACGGCATCAAGCGCGCTCTCGAAGGCGGTTCGGTGGGCCGTCCCCTGGCCCGCCTGAGTGTCCTGGTCGAAACAGTAACCCCCACCCTGCTGACCCGCCGCAGCGCCATGTACCAGGGACTGCACTTCGCCGGTCCCACGGCACAACCGCTGGACTGGCCCGGTAACGATGAAGCGGCCTGGCTGACCGGTCTGGTGGATGCGGCCTACCAGGAACCTGGAACCGTGATGGATGCCGACTACGCCGTGGCCAATGAGGATCTGCCCATCGACCTGGAGCCCGAGGTCGTGGGCGTCGATCCCATCACGACACTGCTGGATGCGGTGACTGCCAAGTCGGAGGCTAGCGGTGGGTATGCCTTGCCACCCATGCCACCGGCCGCGGCCACAGCCACGATGGCGCGGACGCCGTGGTGGCTGGACGATGGTCCGGTGCAGCCGGAAGAGCTGGGTCAGAAGGGTGGCTTGCCGCCCCTGGTCTTTTCCAACAGCTACTGCAGCCTGCCCGCAATGGGTGCGCGATTCCTGACCGCCGGCGCCTCGACCTTCGTCGGCCCGTACGTGCCTCTTTACAGCCGACCTGCCCGCAAATTCGCCGGGCGGTTCTATAATTTCCTGGCCGACGGCCACTGCGCGGCCTCCGCTCTGCGCACCACCGCGCTGGCTTGCCGCGCCCAGTTCGGCCCCGAGCATCCGGTGTGGCTATCGTACGGGGTGGCGGGATACGGATCGCTGGCCTTGCAGTATCTCTGAGCTGCACCCGGGTGCACTCGGATGCACTCGGGGTGAGGGGACCGATACAGGGGTGCGGAGGACCCTCAGAGAAATAAGCTCATAGGCTTATAATTTGTAACCAACCCCGGATTATAAGCCCATAGACTTATATCTCAGAGGGGGTTGAGAGGCACACTATCACCCGCACGGCAGGGGACCCTGTCCCTATTTCCCGTCACCCCCGTCACCCCCGTCACCCCCATCGTACCGTGCAATCAACGCGATCAGCTCGTCGTGCACCAATCCGTTGGACGCCACGAGGTCGGTGGAGTATGGCCGATAAGGCTCGCCCAGGTGGTTGGTGACCTGGCCTCCAGCCTCCTGGACCAGGAGGATACCTGCCGCCACATCGTACAGCTGCTGAGGCCGGCCCCGCCCCGCAATCATGGCATCGTAGCGTCCGTCGGCCAGATAGGCCATCTCCAAGGCGATGGTCCCCAACCGACGCATCTTCATGGTCTGCATCAGGATCGCCTTTAAGAGCTCGGCATTCTGGACGTACCGGCCGCCCTTCTGCAGCTGGGCGCTGACGATCGCCTCGGCCACGGTGGCGCGATCGCTCACCCGCAACGGCTGGCCGTTCAGGCGCGCTCCCTCCCCCCGGCTGGCCGTGAAACCCTCACGGTGCAGCGGCGCGTAGACACAGGCCGCCAGGATCTCGTTGCCGTCCATCAGAGCGATGCTGGTGCAAAAATTAGGTAGGCCGAGAGCGAAGTTCAGGGTGCCGTCGATGGGATCGATGTGCCAGACACGTCCCGCAGGAGCCTCAGCAGGAGCCTCACCAGGGGCCGCGGCAGGCGCTGCGGCAGGCGCCGGGGAGACCGCCCCCGCCCCTTGAGAATGCCCATACTCCTCACCGAAAATGGCGTCGTCGGGAAATTGTTCCCGGATGTGCCGGCCGATCAGCCTCTCGATCTCCCGGTCGGCCTCGGTGACCGCTTCCCGTGCGTATTTGAACTGCAACGGTCCCGTGTGCTGGAACTTCTGTCGGGCCAGTTCGGCGGCTTCCTCGGCCCAGTTGAGCATGGTCTTTTCCAGATCCGGCAAAGCTCTGGTCATGAATGCATTACCTTTCCTTGGGGTGCCCACCTCGCGGCTAGCTCCTCGCGAGCCCTTTCAGCGCTGCCGCCAACTGTTCGCAGCCTCGACGGACGTTGGCCACGATGGCGGCGATCTCCTCCGGCGTGGCCTGATCCTGGTGGATGCCCACCACGGCCACACAGGTCCGGCCCGTGGCCTCCGCCAGCACAGCTGCCCCTTCCTCGGCCAGGGGACCTTCCTTGTGGCCGGGCACGACCGTCGTGTTCGTGTGGGGTGCGCCCGGCGTCCCGGCCAAATCTCTGCGCCCAGGCGCATGAACCGCAACCGCGCCAACATGAGCCGAGCCCCCGGTGACCGTCAAGATCAGATCCCTACCCTGAGAACGAACCGCCAACTCGACACGAGTGCGGTTGTGGCCTGCACTTACGGTCAAGGGCAGCGTCGCATCCCAATCATCCCGTAAACAATCTTCACCCATCACGTGTACTCACTCTCACGTGGACTCCCTCGCGACGGGAAACCTGAAACGCTCGAGCGCTACCCTCCTGCAACCGAAACGGGACCTCAAACGTTTCTTGACCGAGAGGAAAGTCACAGCCAGGCTCTCGCCTTGCCTGTTGGGTATTTGTAACTTCAAAGGTATACTGTCG
>CBDURX010000405.1:0-3324 GCA_965369485.1 uncultured bacterium
GCGCCGCCCGACCAGAACTCTCGCGCCGTGATCGTTGTGAAGGAGCGACCCAGTTCGGCGCCCAGGCGACCGGCGGCCATGTCTTCCCACAACTGAGTCAACCGACAGGATTCGGGCATGAGAACCACCGGCCGCTCTCCTCTGGCGTCGAGTTCCCGCAAGTGGGCCAGCTGGGAGAGCATGCCCGCGAAAACCAGAACGCTGGCGTTCGGGTCGACTCCCATGACTGCTAGATGCAGGAACGGCGGCCTGGTATCGGTCAGAGCCAGGGTGTAGGGGCTGCCGTAGGGAGCCAGCCAGACGGTCAGAAGCTCCTCCAAATCCCTCCGCATGAATTGACCACCCAAGACGAGGGAGAGGTGCCGTCGACCTCTGGCGGCCAGCTGGTGGTGCAGTTCAGCCAGGGAATCGCCCTCCGTGAGCCAGAGCTGCCAATGCACAGCTGGACTGTCCAGAAAGACCCAGGCCGCATCACCCCCGTTATGGACCCCCCACATGGCGTCCAGGACAGCTGGGAGGACGAGCAACGAAGTGGCTGGCCCTGCCACCAACCGGGAGTCCTGGGCTCGCTCATGGTACTGATCTGCCCAGCCACCCCTCTCTGGTGAACTGGCCTGGGTCCCAGGAACTTCTCTTTGTAGCGTGGCGACCAGGTCTGCGTACCGATCGCAAACCGGTACGCAATCCCGTTCACGGGCCCGGACCGCCTGGAAATCCAGGAGGTCCCCGTTGTGCGTCTCCACCAGACGACTCCAGTGGAAAAGCGGGAGCAGAGCCTCGTCCTCGGACAGTTCGTCAGGATCGCGGTGGAGCAGCTCCTCCAGGAGCGTCACGGCATCCGGCAAGCAGTGGACCCCACCGGCAGAGGGTAGAAGGGTGATCAAGCCACCACCGCTACCCGCTGCCGCCGCCAGGTCGTCGAGGCGACCAGGACGGTCCAGCACCACCCGCCATCGATCCGCGCCGGCACCCCAGGTAGCCAAAACTCCCGCCGGATTGCCCGTGGTCACCACTGCCACGCTGTTGCCCGTCAGGTCGGGACGCGGCCCCGCCTCGATTCCGACTGCGGCCCGGGGAACGGCGGTCAAGGGATCCGGCCTCAATCGCAAGGGGGGAACAGTCCATGGCTGCCACGCTTCCGACTCCGGCGCTGCGAGATCGTGGAATAGAAATTCCCTCAGGAAGGAGGCCGCTGCATCTCCACGCCGGGCCTGCTCCACGATACCGTGTCTGAGGCACGGATCAGCCCGCCGCACACGCGCCAGCAGTGCTTGCCAGAGTAGTCCCGCCACGGTGGCAGCAACAACTTCCTCGGGAATGCCGGACCGGCTGTGCCCCGCCGGGTGCGGCGGTGGCAGGTAGGGATGCCCGCGTCGCCAATCCCAGCTGGCCCGCCAGGCAGTCGCCTGGGACATGGCCAATCGCTGCATCGCCTCGGCCGTCAAGCCGTCAGACGGTAATTGGGCTTCCAGCAATGCCTCGACGAAGGGCCGCACCGGTCGGCCGGAGAAAAGGTCGTCGCAGGCAGCCGGAGCAAGGCCGACCTGAGTCTCGGCCCAGACGAGGCGCCCACTGCACGGGGCCAGGAACTCCTCCAAGAAAGCGGTCTCCTCCCCCGGTTTCCAGAAGGCGACGTCCCGTGGTTCCGCCCCGCACCAGTAAACGAAGGCGAGACGGCCGTCAGGTGCTACGGCCGCCGACGCCCAAGACTGTGCTGTTTCTGCAGTGGGTCGTCGCCAGGCGACGATACGCATGGCCGCCGCGTAGCGGCTGGCCGATTCCACTTCCGCCGGGGGTGAGTCGGCGGCCAGTTCTGCCTCCACCTCCCGGTAACGCGGTACAGCGAAGAACTGCCCGCCAATGTTGGCGAGCAGTTCTACCAGTCGCACCCGGGCCAATGCCACACTTGCAACATCTTGGGGAAATCGGTCCACGAAGGAACGGTAGAGGGAGATCGCCTTCACAGGGTCGCCCAGGTGCCGGTCGGTCAGCAGAGCCTCAAACCAGTGGCGGGTCTGTTCCAGTCGGCTCGTGGTGCCGAAGTAAACGGGTTGCAACAGCTGCAGTAACACACGGGCCCATTCCTTTTGCGATACCGCAGTAGCCGCAGCTTTGTCGCCGAAGAGGGCTTCCAGAAGGTTGTCACCCTTGCGTGCCAGCCAGAGGCGATCTTCCTCGGTCAGAGGTAAGTCGTGGCGGATCAGTTCGACAGGGAAGGGCTGGCCCGTCCGCAATGCCGTGCGGAAGGCGGCTTTCATCACGGGAACGGCCGTGACCAGTTCCTCGTGATACAGTTCACTGCGGGTCAGCAAATACAGCGCCGAGACCAAGACGACCTGGTTGGCGATGGCACCGTCCTCGGGTAAGAACTCGCTCAGGCGCGCCGCGTCCCCTACGACCTCGTCCCCCAGGTTCCGGAACCGTTGCCGGTAGGCCACCACGGCGACCGACCAGCGTCCGGCGGTGTCGCGCAGTGTGGTGCGGCCGCTAAGACCACCCCAGACCTTGCGCAGGTTATCGGATACCTTCTCGGTCAGGAAGACCCGCCCCGGCGAGCGCTGCCTCTCAGCGAGAGCGGCGGTGAAAAGACGCTCAGCCTCGGCGAAGGACCGGGACTCCAATTGCTCTGTCGCTGCAGCCAGTGTGTCCCAGTAGCTCATGGTCCCATCTACCCTCCGGTATACCGTCGGTCGGGGTGACATGCCCCGTTCCGAACTCGCACACCATTATCTCGACGAGTAGAGCACATGTGCCGTAGAATCGCACGGTGCCATCGTAACCAACCGGTAGATCACTTGCGGTCCGACCGTCCCTGCAGTATTGAGGCGAAGGGTAACGGCCCATGGCGACGCTATCCAGATCAAAATGACGTTTGGTGCCGGAGAAAGCGGGGCAGGACGGCAGGCGAATCTTGCTCTAATTATCGTGTGACCACGGCGCGACCGGTCAATTTACCGCCGGCGTGGTGTAGAACGAGGAGGTAACTGCCTGCTGCGACCGGACGGTCGCCTTCGTCCCGGCCATTCCAGACCAGCTGGCCATCGGCGACGGCGTCGAGGGTCAACCGCCGCACGAGCCTGCCACGCACATCGTAAACCTGCAGAAGAGCCGGTCCGTGACGTAGACCAGTCCACTGCACATGGATGGCAGCGGATCCGGGGTTGGGCCAGAGGGTGAGACGGGGTAGGGACAGTGTGGATTCAGCTACATCCGTAGATGATCCGGCGGCGAGGGGAAAGGCTCCACTGTTGCGACTGTCTCCTCGTGCCCCGTGCCAAGCGGCCGCACCTCCTGGCAGTGCTTGCGTATCTTGCGCGATGATCT
>CBDURX010000406.1:0-3318 GCA_965369485.1 uncultured bacterium
GCTGCGCACAGGTAAAGCGTCTCCCATTATCCTGGATGGCATCCGGGTGGAGTACTACGGAACCTTGACCCCCTTGAATCAGCTTGCCTCCATCGCCGTACCGGAACCGCGGCTGTTGGCAGTCAAACCGTTCGACCGGAACGCCATCTCCGACATCGAAAAGGCCATCCAGTCCAGCAACCTCGGTCTGAACCCCACGAATGACGGTATGATGATCCGCATCCCCATTCCCGAGTTGACCGAGGAGCGACGCCGTGAGTTCGCCAAGCTCGCCAAGGAGATAGGCGAGGATGGCAAGATCTCCGTGCGCCGCGCCCGGCAGGACGGGAACGACAAGCTGAAGAAGATGGAGAAGGATGGTGGCGTATCCGAGGACGGAATGCGCGATACCAAGAGTGATATCCAGAAGTTGACCGACCGTTTCTGCGCCGAGGTCGATGAGGTGGTCAAGGCCAAGGAAGCGGAAATCATGGAGATTTGAAGAGCGTGTCCGCCGCAGAAAAATCGCACACGGGCCGAAAGGCTCAACGGGAAACAGGACTCCCTTGGGAGGAATGGGCCGTCCGCGTCATCGCCCGGGGAAACTTGCCGCGGCACGTGGCCGTCATCATGGACGGCAACGGTCGCTGGGCAAAACGTCGGTTTCTACCTCGAGTCGCCGGTCACCGCGCTGGCCGGCATGCCGTGCGGCGCACGAGCAACAGCTGTTCCCGCCTAGGCATCGAGGTGCTTACCCTCTACACCTTTTCCCAGGAGAACTGGAAGCGGCCACCCGATGAGGTGCGAGCCCTGTGGTCCTTCCTGGAGGAGAGTCTGGCTGGCGAGAGGGAAGAGCTCGACCGTAACCGGGTACGGCTGAGAGCCTCGGGTGAGCTGGAGAGTCTGCCAGTCGCTGCTCTGGCGACCCTGCGGGAGACCATAGCTTTGCTGGCCGACAACGACGGCTTGATCGTAAACCTCGCCCTGGCCTACGGGGGACGGACGGAGATCTTGCAGGCCGCAGCGGAGCTGGCCCGACGCAGTGCCGCCGGGGACCTCGATCCTGGCGCCATCACCGAGGAGGATTTCCGGGCCTGCTTGTATTCCCCCGAGCTGCCGGATCCGGATTTGGTCATCCGCACCAGTGGCGAGTTGCGCCTGAGCAACTTCCTGCTGTGGCAGTCCGCCTACTCGGAATTCCACGTTACTCCGGTGCTCTGGCCCGATTTCGGCGAAAGCGATCTATTACAGGCCGTTGCCGACTACCAGACCAGAGAGCGACGGTTTGGCGCTGTCCATACCGACAGGGACGACGGTAAACCTACTCGCAGCCGATCTCCTCTTAATCCCGCCGTCTGGAAACGGTTGCTGAAGGTCCGGTCGTGAGCCAGCAGGAGACTGGGAAGGCGACCATTTCCGTTTCACCCTGGCGTCGGTACTTGCAAGCCGGAATCGTGCCGCGGGTAGCGGTCATCCTACTCGGCGTTCCTTGCCTGTACGTCATCACCCTGCGCGGCGGCATCCCGTTCATGCTGCTGGTGGACCTGATCATCGTGCTGGGTCTGCGGGAATTCTACCTCATGCTGGAGGCCAAGGGTTACCGGCCCTACAAGCACATCGGAATCATGTGCGGATTGGCGGTCTCCTGGTACGTGTATCGGGGCGGAGTGGCCGTCAGCCTGCTGATGACCTTCACACTCCTGCTGATCATGATCCGGGAGCTGTTCCGGCGGGACAAGACCCACTCTTTGAACCATATTGCGGTGACGGTGCTGGGTGTTCTCTACGTCGGCTGGCTCGGGAGCCACCTGGTGATGTTGCGGGAGCTACCGCTGGTGGTCGGTGTGCCCGACAGTGTCGGCGTCAAGCTGGTCTTCTTTGTGGCGGCGGTCACCTGGGTCGGTGATACGGCCGCCTACCTCATCGGAGTCGCTTTCGGCGCCCACAAATTGTTACCCCATGTCAGTCCCAAGAAGAGCGTCGAGGGCGCCGTCGGTGGGCTCCTGGGATCTGCCGGTGCTGGTTTGCTGTGCAGCATGACCTTCATGAATTTCATCACGCCGCTGGAGGGCGCCTTGCTGGGCCTCGCCGGCGGTCTGTTCGGTCAGCTGGGCGACCTGGTGGAATCGCTTCTGAAGCGGGATGTGGGGATCAAGGATACGGCTGACCTGTTGCCGGGGCACGGCGGGGTGCTGGACCGGTTCGACTCCCTGCTCTTCGCCGCGCCCGTACTGTACTACTATTTTCGTTTCTTCGTGGTTTGAACCTGGGTAAACCCCTGACCGGAACCGGAGACAGGTGTCATGCCAGCCGATATTCCGCCCAGTGAGGCCCTGTATCCCTGGAACCGGCCGCGCCGCTCGGTTGCCGCACCGGTACGGGTAGCGCTGCTCGGGGCGACCGGTTCCATTGGCCGTCAGACGGTGGACCTGGCCCTGCGCCACCCAGCCAGACTGCATATTGTGGTGGTGGCGATCAACTCCTGCGTGTCCGGCCTGGCCGAGCTACTTGCCGAACTGGCTGCCCTACCGGAGCGGGATCCTCCCTGGGTCGCCGTGTTCGACCCGGCCGCCCGGGAGGAAGCTGCCGGTCTGCCGGTCTGCCGGGACCGGTTGCTGGCTGCGGGGCAAGCAGGGCTGGAGGAAGCAGCCTCGTGGCCGGCGGCGGACTGCGTCGTCAACGGACTCGTGGGAGCGGCCGGTCTGGCACCGACCCTGGCCGCGGCACGGGCCGGCAAAAGGGTGGCCCTGGCCAACAAGGAATCTCTGGTCGTCGGCGGTGAGCTGGTCGCCGCGACCGTGCGCAAGGGCGGCGCCGAGCTTCTACCGGTGGACTCGGAACACTCGGCCATCGCCCAGTGTTTGACCGGGCGCAGGCGTGAGGAGCTGGAGAAGATCATCCTGACAGCGTCTGGCGGTCCGTTCCGCGGCTACAGTCGGCAGCAGATGGCGGCCGTGACCCCCGCCGAGGCCTTGGACCACCCCACCTGGCGGATGGGTCCGAAGATCAGCGTGGATTCCGCTACCTTGATGAACAAGGGGCTCGAGGTCATCGAGGCCTACCACCTGTTCGGTCTGCCCTATGCCGACATCGACGTGGTCGTCCACCCCGGCTCGGTGATCCACTCATTCGTGGTTTTGCGTGACGGGGCCATCATGGCCCAGTTGGGAACTCCGGACATGCGCGTGCCGTTATTGTATGCCATCAGCGGGGAAAACCATTGGCCACTCGCGACCGAAAGGCTAGACTTGCTCGAGGTATCCCCTCTCCGCTTCGAGGAGCCGGATCTCGAACTGTTCCCTTGCCTGCGTCTCGCTCGTCAGGCGGGTCGGGAGGGGG
>CBDURX010000407.1:0-3318 GCA_965369485.1 uncultured bacterium
AAAGTCCGGTATACGGTGAATTTCCAGCATCTGGGAAAGGCTTGATCATGCTTCAAATAACCCGTCAAACCGAGTACGCGATCCGGGGGTTGCAGGAGCTGGCCAGGCGTCAAGCCGACAGTCCGGTCCAGCTGAAGTCCATCGCGAAGTCTTGTGATGTTTCAGAGGCATTCCTCGCCAAGATTTTCCAGATGCTCTCACAGAACGACATCGTCAAGTCTCACCGTGGTGTGAAGGGGGGGTTCTCCCTCGGTCGCAATTCCGACGAAATCTCCATACGTGACATCGTAGAAGTTTGCGAGGGAGGCATCGCTCTGAATCATTGCCTGCGCAAGGTGGATCCCTGTGAGAAACAGGAAGACTGCGAGATTTCCCAAGTCTGGCGTAATGCACAGGCCGCCTTGAACACGGCGCTGGAACAGACGGCTCTCTCCGACATCCTCTGATCCAGAGGCCTCTCCGGATTGTTGAATCGCCGAGCGACTCCACTGGCGCAGTGGCGTGAACCTCTCTAGCCTCGCCTCGCTATGGACCTTCATGAATAGTGCGGATTATGCGAGTCCAGCCGTATCGAGGTCAGGATTCGGGGAAGCCGCTCGCCGCTGCCGCAGTTGTCCGCAGGCCGCCGCGATGTCCTGGCCGCCGCTCTCGCGGATGAAGACCGTGATGCCGTCTTCCTGAAGCACTTTCTGGAAACTGAGAACCTGCTGCCTGTCCGGCGATGCCAGGCCACTCTCCTTGAAGCTGTTCAGGGGGATGAGGTTGACCTTGAAGGGGCGTCGTGTGACGAGGCGGGCCAGGGAATGCGCCTCCTGGAGACTGTCCGATTCACCGGCGATCAGCACGTAGGCGATCGTTACGTTGCGCTGGATACGCCAGGCGTATCTCTCGGCGAGATTCAAGCTGTCGGCCAGAGAGGTCCGTCCGGCCACTGGCATCAGCTTCCGACGCGACTTCGCTGTGGCGCCCCCCACCGACACAGTTAGGCCGACAGGGTGAGAGAACCGCAACATGGCAGCCAGGTGATTCGCGCTACCAGAGGTGGAGACCGTGATCCGCCTGGTGGACATGCCAAAACCCTTCTTGCCCAGCAAGACCTCGATGGCCTGGGAGACCTGAACCCAGTTGTCCAGCGGCTCGCCCATGCCCATGAATACTATGTTGAACTGACGTCCACCGTGGGTGGCGATCGGATCGGCCTCGAGGTCCCGCTGCAAATGGATGACCTGCTCTAGGACCTCGGCGCAGCGGAGTTGCCGTTGAAGGCCGCCGCGGGCGGTGGCGCAGAACCGACAGGCCATACGGCAGCCTACCTGAGAAGAGAGGCAGAACGTGGCGTGTTGCTCCATGGGTATCAGTACGCTCTCGACCGTGGCGCCGTCGGGCAAGGAGAACAGGAACTTGCGAGTGCCGTCCCGTGATACTTGCCGTTCCACCCGCTGCAAGCCCTGTAGCCGGTATGATTCGGCCAGGCGTAGGCGCAAAGGATGAGGTAGATTGGTCATGTCGTCCCAGGCGAGAATACCGTGGTGAAAGAGCCAGCGGGCCAGCTGGTATCCCCGGTAGGCTGGTTCACCCCAAGCCTTGAGTAAGTCTGGCAGGAGTGTCAGTGGTACGTCGCGCAGATACGGAAGTTGGTCCATCATGGTCGTTCTTTCTGGCTTTGCCGGACTGGCCACCGGCGTGGCGGCGACCACCACCTGTCGGGCAATGCCGGATCGCCCCGTCACCTCGTCATTGCAATCTGAACCTTGACACTGAATTGGCTACCCGTGCAAGGTAAGGCAACGGCAAGTTCGTAGGGAAGCCTTACTCGCGCAAGAGGTCGATCATGCAGACACCGGAAACCAGTCTGTTGGCCCTCGGCGACAGGAATCGCCTGCTTCTGCTCCGACTCGTGCTGGAAAGAGAGGCTTCGGTGGGTGAGTTGTCCCGGATCTCTGGGCTGGGGCAACCGCTGGTATCACACCACTTGGCTGTGCTGGCACGGCACGGTTGGGTGTCCGGGCACCGCGATGGCCGTCACCGCATCTACCGGCCGGCCGTGGCGGGGTCACCCCTGGTGACGGTGGCCCACTGGGTGAAGCGCCAGGTGGAGTTGCCGTCGCGCTGGCGGTCTCCCGAGGTTGTTGAACCTCGGCGTGTGGCTGCCCAGCGTCACGGCGATCTGGAGGATTATCTGCTTTGAGCGGGGGTGTGGGAGCGTGAAGACAGTTCTGGTCGTAGACGACGAGGTGGCGATCCGAGATACCTTGGCCCAGATCCTCGGTTACGAGAAGTACCAGGTGGAGAAGGCGGCTACGGGACCGGATGCGCTGCAGACTCTGGCCGACAAACATGTCGACGTGGTGCTCTTGGACATCAAGATGCCGGAGATGGACGGGTTCGAGGTCCTGGATAAGATGACCGAGTCCGGCTGTGAGGTACCTGTCATCGTCATTTCCGGGCATGGCACCATCGAGACTGCTGTGGAAGCAGTCAAGAAGGGCGCTTACGACTTCCTGGAGAAGCCGTTGGACCGCTCTCGCTTGCTGGTGACTCTCCAGAACTGTTTGGACCACCACCAGGCTCTGTCTCAGCAACAAATCTTGCGGGAAATGAGCGGTTACAACGTACCGCTTATCGGTAACTGTTCGGCGATCCAGGAGGTGGCTACCTTCATCGAAAAGGTTGCGCCTACCGACACGACCGTACTCATCACTGGTGAAAACGGCACCGGGAAGGAACTGGTGGTGCGGGCCATCCACGAGAGGAGTCCGCGCCGTGACAAGCCACTCGTAGAGGTCAACTGCGCCGCCATCCCCCGGGAACTTGTGGAAAGCGAACTCTTCGGACACGAGAAAGGTAGCTTCACCGGCGCAGAGAAAATGCGGGTCGGAAAGTTCGAGCAGGCGGACAGCGGAACCCTCTTTCTGGACGAGATCGGTGACATGAGCAACGAGGCGCAGGCAAAGGTTCTGAAGGCCGTTGAGGAGAGCCGCTTCGAGCGCGTGGGGGGGGGCGAGACCCACCACGTGGACGTGCGCATCATCGCCGCCACCAACCGGGACCTTTCCGCCCCTGCTTCAGGTTTCCGGCAAGATCTCTTCTTCCGCCTGAACGTGCTGGCCGTCCATCTGCCCCCCTTGCGGGAGAGGGTGGGTGATGTGCCGCTCCTGCTCGAATACTTCATGCAAACCTTGTCACTGCTGCTCAAGAGCACACCCAAGGAGTTCACCCCTGAAACTATGGCGTTGTTGCGCGATTACTCTTGGCCGGGGAACGTGCGCGAGCTGAAGAACCTGGTGGAGCGCCTCCTGATCCTGGTATCTGGCAATG
>CBDURX010000408.1:0-3315 GCA_965369485.1 uncultured bacterium
TTGTACGAGTTCACTTGCCGGAAATGTGGCGCAGTATTCGAAGAGATCCTCACCTTGGCCGAGCTGGAGTCGGGCGACGTGAACTGTCCCGAGTGCGACTCGTCCCGTCTCGAGCGCGGTTTCTCCACCTTCAGCACCGGCTCATCCGGTGGCCAGGCGCCCTGTGGCGTCCGGACCGGCGGATGCGGTTCCGGCGGCTTCACCTGAGCCTCCTGAGTCGACGGCCGTGGGCCGCTGCTGACATCACGAAGCACAACCGCGTAACGGCAGAGTCACCCGTGGTGATCTACGGACGGTATTGGCGGTGAGCGGCGTAGGTATGTCTCGCCGAAGCGTGCCCCCAACCAGAGCACCAGGCCCCCCAGGAACAACCCCCCGATCACGTCCACTACGTAGTGGTACCGGCAGTACACCGTCGAGGCGCAGAGGGTCGCGAACAGGATCGTCATCCACCAGCGGTGCTGGGGAAACCACTTCCAGACGTGCCACCACGGGATCATGGTGGCCGCCACGTGACTGGAAGGGAAGGCTGCGCCCAGGATGGCACCGTTGGCGTGGATGTACTCCATGATGCGGGTGAAAATTCCCCTCGACAACTCCACCGGTCCGGCATGGAAATACTTGGGGCCCCAGACGGGCAGGAAGATGTACAAGGTGTAGCAGATGAGCATGGTGGCGCCCAGATCGCGGGTGAAGGCTCGCAGGGCCGGCCACCGTTCCTGGTCGGGTATGGACTTGCCGCGCAGGATCAGGATCAGGGCGGTCAGGGCGATGAAGTAGTAGGAGAAGTAGGCGAGCTCGAACAGCTCGTGCAGCCAGGGCCATGGCCAAGCCTCGGACCAGACCAGGCTGGGCTGAAAGCCGAAGATCATCTCCTCCACATGGATGAAATATGGATCGAGGGACGATGCGAAATCGTAGAAGATCAAACCCAGGTACTCCATCTCGCCGTAGAAAAAAGGGAAGATGAAGGGCAGATAGATCTCGCCCGCCAGGCGCAGAGTCTTGAAACGGCTGCGGCGTGCCCAGGGTGGTAGAAACCAGACGGCCAGGGCGAGGAAGATATGCAGGACGAAGCTCAGCCATGGGGTCGGCGTCACCGACGGCTTCAGCAGGGGGTAGAAACCGCTGACGACCAGGTAGACCACAGTCCAGCGGTCCAGGTCGAGGCGGTAGAGGGAAAGCTCACGCAGGAGTCGTTTCAAGCCAGCCACCCGTTGCTCAGATAGAAGTCCATGGTCTCCCAGAACCCGCGGTTCAGACCCCACTGCGGTGCGAAGCCGGTTTCGCGCCGCAGCTTTTCCCCCGAGCAGACCCACCCCGGTACGGAAATGTCGGCCAGCCGGCCCTTGTTGAGGAGGGAGGAACGCTCTGCCAGGTGCGGTCCGACCATGCGCGCGGCGGCCTGCAGCAGGCAGGTCGGCACGGTGAAGGTCCGGACGCGTCGCCCACAGGCCTCGCCGAGGGCTGTCGCCAAATCGCTCCAGCTGTAACTGTGTCCGTCGTCGATGAAATAGGGCCCCGTCGTGCTGTCGGATTCCAGCAGGGCCACTGCCCCGCGTGCGGCGTCCCGCCCATCCACCAGGGACAGGCTCTGCAGCCGCCGCCCCAAACGGGCGGTCCAGCCGGACTGGGCCAGGCGGAACAAAGGCAGAAAGTCCCGGTCGCGCGGCCCGTAGAGGGCCGGTGGCCGCAGAATCACGGTGCGGAAAGGCAAGTCGCTCGCCTGCAGGTGTACCTCCGCCGCCAGCTTGCTGCGGCCGTAGGCAGAAATCGGCTCGCACACTGCGTCCTCGCGGCGGGGGTCCGACGCCGGTGCCGGCCCGGCCGCGGCCAGGCTCGAGATCAAGATGAAGGTGTGGCAGACGCCGGCTGCGCGTGCCGCGGCAAGCAGGCTGGCGGTGGTTGCCACGTTGGCCAGCTGGTAGACCTCCTCTTGACTTGCCTTGGTTACGCCGGCGCAGTGGATGATGGCCGCCGCGCCCGCGACGAATTCCTCCACGGAGCGGCAGACCTCCTGACCGGTCCGGTCCGTTGCGGTACCCCCTGCAGTCACCGGCGCGAGGGTTACCTGCTGGATCTCGATGGGTTTGCCCCGCAGCCAGCGCAGGTCGCTGGTGGGTCGCACAGCGGCTCGCACAGGATAACCGCGCTCCAGGAGCAGGTCGGCGATGTGGCTGCCGAGGAATCCGGTCGCGCCGGTCAGTGCGACCAATGGCCGGTGGGCGTCGGGCTCGGCAGAGCGCATAGAGCTCATGAGGAAAGATGGAAGTCGTAGATTCTGTATGTCTTGTAACGCTTGGCGCCTAGTCTTCGCAGGACCAGGTTCATCGCCCTGTTGTTCTCGAGCACCCAGGAGCATTCACCGTGGTTTATGCCGATGGCGAAACCGGCCTTGAAGGTCTTGTAGACCATGACCGCGTCGATGCCGCGGCCTTGGAATTCGGGCAGCACGCCCAGCAGGAGGGTGCGAGCGCCGGTGATCTTGCGCTTGAGCCAAAGGAACTTCAGAAAGCCGAACGGAAACAAGCGGCCGCGGCACGGATGTAACGCCTGGTTGAAATCGGGGATGGTCAGGGAGAACCCGACCGGCTGTCCCTTGGATTCGGCGATCAACAGAAATTTCGGGTCCACCATCTTCTTCATGTTCTTGGCCGAGAAAGCGAACTCGGCGTCGTCCATGGGGATGAAGCCCCAGTTCTTGCTCCAACAGGCGTTGTAGAGGGCGCGGACGGTGTTGGCGTCCTCGTCGAAATTTTTCATGTCGAAGGGACGAACACTGAAGAGATCGCTGCGCAGAAGATTCTCCATGGTGTTCAACAGCTTCTCCGGGATCTGCATGTTTTTGGCGGTCACGTGCCAGGCCCACAGGTCCTTGCTCTTCTGGAGTCCGAAATCCTCCAGCTGATCCGCGTAGTAGTCCGGGTTGTAGGGCATGCCGACCATGGGGCATGACGGCTCACCCTCCAGTAGGAGACCTACGAAATCGTGATTGGTGGTAAAGCAGCACGGTCCCCGCATGGTTTCCATGCTGCGCTCCCGCAACCAGGCCTCGGCGGCTTCCAGTAACGCCTTGGCTATCTCGGGCCGTTCGGGTGCTTCGTAGAATCCGAAGAATCCGGTCTGCTCGCCGTGGGCCTGGTTGTGGTACACGTCCACACATGTCGCCACCCGACCGACGGGGCGCCCGTTCTCGCGGGCGACCCACAGGGAAGTCTCCGCGTGTTTGAAGAAGGGATTGATATCCTTGTCCAAGAATTCACGCATCTCGCTCAGGAGAGGGAAGACATAGTAGGGGTCTTCGGCGTAAATGTC
>CBDURX010000409.1:0-3314 GCA_965369485.1 uncultured bacterium
GGTGCGGATGCGGAACGCGAGGAGTCCATGGGACGTCTGGCGAAGTTACCTCCCTACCTGTTCACGGAGATCGAAGCGGCGCGCCGCCGGGCCGTGGCCGCAGGCCGTGACGTGGTGGATTTGGGCCTCGGTGATCCGGATCGGCCCACGCCTGCGTTGTTGCTAAAGGCCATGTCTATGGCCATCAACAAGGCGGCCCACCACCGCTATCCTGCCAACAAGGGCTCGAGCGAGCTGCGTCAGGCCATCGCCCACTGGCTCGCCGTACGGCACGGCGTCACCGTGGATCCGGACCGCCACGTGCAGGTCTTGATCGGGAGCAAGGAAGGACTGGCCCACCTGCCGCTGGCCCTGCTCGCGGAGGGCGACGAGGTACTGGTGCCCGACCCCGGCTACCCGGTCTACGTTCAAGCCACCATCCTGGCCGGGGGCAAGCCAGTACCGTTCCGGCTCCAGTCTGAAGCCGGTTTCCAGCCATCCATGTCCGAGATTGCGGATCTCTGCAGTACGCGTACCCGCCTATTGTTCCTGAATTACCCCAACAATCCCACCTCTGCGGCCGGCAGCGGTGAACTCTTGCGCCACGTCGCCGATCTGGGGAGTGAGCGCGGATTCGCCGTAGCCAACGACGCCGCCTACCTTGAGGTTGTTCTGGCCGGGAAACGTCCGTCCAGCTTGCTGGCGTGCGCTGATCCAGAGTCGTACAAGGTCATCGAGTTTCACAGCCTATCGAAGATGTTCAACATGACCGGCTGGCGCATCGGCTTCGCCGTTGGCCACGAGGATCTGATCCGGGATCTGGGCCGGGTCAAGGAGAGCATCGACAGCGGTGTCTTCACGGCCATCCAGGAGGTTGCGATCACGGCGCTCGGTGACCAATTTTGTACTCTGAGCGCGGAAGTCATGGCCGTGTACCCATCCCGGCGGGCAGTCATCGTAAACGCCCTGCAAAGGTCGGGCATAGAGGTCTTTCCCTCGGGCACAACCTTCTATGTCTGGGCACGCGTGCCGGCAGAAGTGGGCTCCTTGGCTTTCTGTCGACACGTCCTGGAAACGAGCGACGTGGTTGTGACCCCGGGGGTCGGGTTCGGTCCCGGAGGCGAGGGCTGGTTCCGGATCTCCTTGACCGCGCCCGAAGAGCAAATCGCGGCGGCGGTGGAGAGGCTGGGGAGATTGTGATGGATCGGATCAGGTTGCAGGGTATCGACGTCTACGCACATCACGGGGTGCATCCGGCCGAACGGGAACTGGGCCAGCGGTTCGTAATCGATGTGGATCTGTGGAGCGACTTGAGCGAGTCGGCGAGCCAGGATTCCTTGAAGAAGGCCCTCGATTACACAGCAGTGCACCGGCGTATCTGCGAGGTGGCGGCGACGACGAGTTTTCACCTCATCGAGGCTCTCGCTCTACAGCTCTGCCAGGGCTTACTGGCGGAGTTCCCTCTCGAAAGGGTTGTGGTCACCGTCCAGAAGCCCAACCCGCCCATTCCCAATTTCCTCGGCAAGGTCTCGGTCACCTTCGAGCGGGACCGGCAATGGTTTCTGGAACGTGAGGAGCGGGAGTGTTGAACACGGCTCTCCGGTTGGCGGATCCTCCCGGTGGAGAAGTGGTTTACCTGGGGCTGGGCAGCAACCTGGGTAACCGCCTCGACCATCTGCGCCAGGCCATTTTCGCTCTGGCGACCCATCCCGAGATCAGTGTCACTGCGGTCAGCCGTATCTACGAGAGTGCGTACGTCGGTCCCGGGGTTCAACCGCCCTACCTGAACGGTTGTGTGGAGATCGAGACCCCCTTGTCTCCCGAAGTGCTCTTGACCGTTTTGAAAGGGACCGAGGCCCGCCAGGGTCGCCGTCCGGAAAGTCACCTGCAGCCGCGAACCATCGACCTGGACATCCTGCTCTACGGACAGCGTTCCTGCCGTGGCCACTGTCTGACCATACCACACCCCGGTCTGCGCCAACGTGCGTTCGTGCTGGAGCCGTTGCTGGACATCGCACCAGATTTGAGGATCCCCGATTCAGCCGAGACAGTGGCTTCAGCGTGTGCGAGAATCCGCCGTGAAGAGGGGCCGTGGGTCCAGGCGTACCGCGACGATTCGCTGCTGCCGGGGCCCTGGCAGCAGGGGAAGGAAGATTGGCGTGCTGCCTTGGCGGTACATAGTCGTTGAAGGCGTCATCGGCGTCGGCAAGACGAGTTTGGCCAAGCTCCTGGCCGCTCGCATGGAGGGCAGGCTGAGCCTGGAGGTGGTCGAGGACAACCCCTTCCTGGCGAAGTTCTACGGCGATCGGACCGGATACGCGTTTCAGACCCAGCTGTTCTTCCTGTTGAGCCGCTTTCGTCAGCAGCAGCAGCTCTTCCAGCACGATCTGTTCAGCGCCTACTTGATCTCGGACTATCTCTTCGCCAAGGATCGCATTTTTGCCAATCTCAATCTCAGCGACGATGAGTTGGCTCTCTATGATCAGATCGCCACGATTCTGGAGCACCGGATTCTCAAACCGGACCTGGTCATCTACTTGCAGGCACGCAACGAGATCCTGATGGAACGCATTCACTGGCGCGGCCGCACCTTCGAGCGTGACATGGATTCGGGTTACATCGATGCGCTCAACCAGGCTTACAGCTATTTTTTCCATCACTACCAGGACACACCGCTCCTGGTGGTCAATACGGACGACCTGGACTTCGTGAACATGCCGCGGGACTTCGATCTCCTGTACGAGCAGTTGACGGATTCCTTCCAGGGAACGCGTTTTTACGCGCGTGGTTAGCCGGCGCGGCGGGACGTGGTGGGTTTGGTTATCCGTCCAGACCCGGCCGGTGGCCGCGCGAGGTGGAAGGGGGCTCAACGTTGGGCAAGCCGAAAACCTTGAGTGTTTTCGCCCAGAAGAAGCGTCGGGGCGAGAAGATTGTTCTCCTGACAGCCTATGATTTGACCTCGGCCCTGATCGCGCGGGACGGCGGGGTGGATGCCATCCTGGTAGGCGATTCGTTGGGAATGGTCGTCATGGGTTACGATACTACCTTGCCAGTCACCATCGACGACATGGTGCACCACTGCCGGAGTGTCGGTCGCGCTCGAACTGATGTGCCCGTTATTGCGGACATGCCTTACGGCAGTTTCCATGTTTCGGCCGAGAGGACTCTGTGCCATGCCTTGCGCCTCGTGAAAGAGGGCGGTGTGTCCGGTGTGAAGATCGAGGGGGGGCGCAAGCGCGAGGCCGTGATCAAAGCGTTACTGATCGCGGAAATCCCGGTCATGGGCCACCTTGGCCTCACCCCTCAATCCATCCACAAGTTCGGCGGTTACAAGG
>CBDURX010000410.1:0-3309 GCA_965369485.1 uncultured bacterium
CGCATGGGAGGAAGGGTGCGCTTCTTCGTCTCGGGCGGGGCGCCGCTGGCACCCCTGATCAACGAGTTCTTCTACGCAGCTGGCCTCACCATTCTCGAGGGATATGGCCTAACGGAGACCTCGCCCATCCTGTCTGTAAACACGTTCGAGGATTTCAAAATTGGCAGTGTCGGCAAACCGTTCCCCCGCACGGAGATCAAGATCGCGGAGGACGGTGAGATCCTGGCCCGCGGACCCCAGGTCATGCGTGGTTATTACAACAACGAGGCAGCCACGCGCGAGGTACTCTCCCAGGATGGCTGGTTCGCCACCGGGGACATCGGCCACCTGGACGAGGAAGGCTTTCTGTTCATCACCGATCGCAAGAAGGACGTGATCGTCACAGCCAGTGGCAAGAACATCGCTCCGCAACCCATCGAGAGCGCGATCAAGGAGAACAAGTACGTCAGCCAGGTCGTGGTCATCGGAGACAAGCGGCAATACCTCAGCTGCCTCATCGTCCCCAATTTCGAAACCTTGCAAGAGTACGCCGTAAGACACCAGTTCGCGTTCACGGACTTCGCGGGCCTGATCAAGCTTCCCGAGGTAACAGCCCTCTTCGACGAAGAGCTCAAACACATCAACGCTAACCTGCCGAGTTTCAACCAGATCAAGAAATGTGCTCTCCTGGACCACGAGTTCACCCTGGCGGACGGCGAGTTGACCCCCACCTTGAAGGTCAAGCGGTGGGCGATCGCCCAGAAGTACCGGCAGATCATCGACAGCCTCTACCCCGCGGCGGTGGAATGAGCGGACCGGATCCTTTATCCCTATCCCGGCAGGACAGAACGCTTCTCCGTCCCGTCGTCTGCACCGCGGTGGGAATGGTCGGCAACGTCCTGCTCACGCTGGGCAAGATCGGCATCGGTTTGCTGGCCCACTCGGCTTCCCTGGTGGCCGACGGGTTCCACAGCCTGGCCGATCTGCTGGGAGACGTGGGAATCCTTTTGGCCTTGCAGGCGAGTGTGCGTCCGCCGGACCGCAACCACCCCTACGGTCACCACAGTTTCGAGACCTTGGGCGCCCTCGGCGTTTCCTTGCTGGTGCTGGTCACCGGGGTACTGATCGGTCGCGCAGCCGTGGTGCGCCTGCTCAGCGGCGAGAACTTGCAGCCCGAGTTCCCAGCCCTGGCCACGGCCTTGATCTCCGTCGTGATCAAGGAAGCCATGGCCCGTTACACCTTCAGGGCCGGCAGATTGCACAACTCGCCCGCCTTGTTGGCCAACGCCTCCATGCACCGGTCGGACGCGCTCACCTCCACCGCCGCAGCGGTGGGCATCCTGGGCTCTCTGGCGGGCGTGCCGAGTCTGGATAGTGTGGCGGCGCTGGTGATCGCCGTCTTTATCTTGAAGTCAGGCTGGGACATGAGCCGCGACAACGTGATGTCTTTGATGGACACCATGCCCGACCCTGCGTTCGTGGACAGTATCCGACATGTGGCTGAGAGGGTCCCGGGGATCCACGCCGTGCCCAGCTTGCGGGTCAGGCAGAGGGGGTCCCGCTACCTGGCCGACGTGAGTATCACGGTGGATGCCCAGCTGACCGTGGCCGCGGGCCACGTCCTCGCCCACGATGTGGAGATGGCGCTCCGGAAAGAGGTCCCGACCTTGACACAGGCTTTCGTTCATGTCGAGCCGACGGCAGCCGACTCCGGGACTAACCCGGATTAGCGTCGAATCCGCTCCGCCAGGGTGACCTCGAACTCCAGCCTGCGACCCTCCCGCAAGACGGCAACGAGGACGCGCTCTCCCGGACCGGAACTGCGCAGAGCGTGGGCCAGGCCAGCCAGGTCCGCCACGGCCTCTCCTCCCAGGGAAATGAGAATGTCGTCCTTGGCGAGGCCCGCCACGGCGGCGGGGCTGCCCTCCATGACGCCAGCCAGCTTCACGCCGGTCACTTCTTCCGTGAAATCGGGAATTGTGCCGAGCCAGGAGCGGCGCCCACCAGCGCCGCCCTCCGCAGGCGTCATGGCTGTCACCTCGGCCACCATCTGGTAGGGAAAACAGCCCGACTGCTCGCGCAGAGTGTCCAGCAACCGGCCGGCGTAGGCAGCTACCTTGCAGAGACCTGCCACACTGAGACGATCCCAGGTATCGGAAGGTTGATGGTAGTCCGGATGCGGACCGGTGAACAAGAAGAGTACGGGAACCTCGATACTGCTGAACGAAACGTGGTCGCTGGCGTCCCAGCCGCCCCGACTCACCGCCAGAGTCAAACTGTCCCGGTTGGCTGCCGCTACGAGGCCAGGAAAGTCGACCGCGCTGCCCACTCCGGCCACGTAGAGCTTATCCTCCCGTAAACGGCCCACGCTGTCCAGGTTGAGCATGGCGTCCACGGAGTCGCGCGGGACGGGTAAGTTCTTCGCCAGGAAGGCCGACCCTTGCAAACCAACCTCTTCGCCGGCGAAGGCGACGAAGAGACAGCTCCGCGCCGCAACTGGCGGCAGTGATCCCGACTCATTCCCACGGGCATGTTCGGCCCGACTGGCCAGTGCCACCAGGAGAGCCACTCCGGAAGCGTTGTCATCGGCGCCGGGATAGTACTGGTCTGGCCCTGGAGGGCCTTGCTCGGGTGCGACGGCATCGCGCGTACGACCGAGATGATCATAGTGAGCCCCGATCACCACGAAGCGGCCGGTCAGTGTGCCAGTCCCGCTCAGGATTCCCACAACGTTGCGGCCCGTGCGTCCGACAAAATTCTCCCCCTTCAGATCGAAGTCCTGGTACCAGCCACCTTGCCAGCCCGCCTCGAGACCGCACGCCGCAAACCAGCGAGCAATGGTGTCGGCGGCGGCGGCGGCGGCGGCCGTGCCGTTGCCCCGTCCGGCCAGATCAGGAGCGGTCAGAACCTTCACACGCTCAAGTATCGCCGCGCACTCCGGCTCCGCCACATTCACGCGGCTAGCCACCGCCACGACGGCTGGAACGAGCAGAGTTGCACTCAAGACGAGGGAACACAGACATGCCCGCACAATGGGAATATCGGGGCGGCCAGGATGAGTCATGCTTCCTCCTCACCGAGGACGAGACCCGGGGGGTGGCACCTTGCTGGACACCCCGCGGAGGTTCTGACAATATATGGACATGAAACACTCAGCAGTCCAGAGCATTCCCTGGCCCGATCCGTTACCGCCCGCGGCCGCGCCGGCGCTGGCGGTGATCGAGACCCTGACCACTGCCGGGTATGAGGCGTACCTGGTGGGTGGTGCCGTGCGCGATCTGATCATGTACCACCCACCTGGAGATTTCGATGTGGCCACTTCCGCCACAC
>CBDURX010000411.1:0-3306 GCA_965369485.1 uncultured bacterium
GCAACTTCCTGCACTGGCTCTTCGACCACCCGGACGCTCCCGGCCGCCTGGTTTATGTCTGCTGGCTGGGTGACGCCTCGCGCGATTACCGTAACTATCTGAACCACGATCCCGACAGCCAGCTATTCGACTTCTTGCCCACGGCGATCCGGGACTACTTCCCAGCTCTACCGCGGACAGGCTACACCACCGAGCCTTACGCCACTGACGATGAGCTGGTTTCCTTCGACCTACCCCCTGACGGTTATCCCCTCGACATTCCCGACCTCGTCTCGGGACGATTGACGGTGGTCGACTCGCAAGAAGCGGTCAGTGCGGTCCAGCGCATCGCCGACTACATCAACGCGCCCGCAGCTGGGTTGTGGAACAACCTCGTGGTCATGGTAGCCGACGACCTGGAAACGCCCTCGCACCAGGAATCCGGCCAGCACATGCGCCAGGCCGAGAACTGCGTCGACTTCTACTTGCCCCCCAGCTTGGACCTCAACAAGGTCTACCTCGTGGACTACGAGAAACCGCCCGGCAGCAGCAACAAGCCTGGCGCTCGACAGGAAGCGAAGCGGCTCCTGAAGCAAGGGACCACGATCTTCCACTACGTGGGCCACGGCTCAAACGCCGCCCTGGCCGACGAGCAGGTGTTGCTGCTCGAGGACATCTACAGCCTCGACAACGGCCCGCGACGCGGCGTGTTCATAGCCTTCAGTTGCGACGTGGGTATTTACGAGAGCCCGGTCACCCAGAGCATGGCCGAGGTTTTTATCTCCCGGGACGATGGGGGCGCCATCGCATCCATCTGCGCTTCGCAGGTGAGCTGGAGCACCTACAACGACCAGATGGCCTACGCTTTCTACCGAGATCTCTACCCTGACCGCACCGTCACGCCCACACGCACGGTGGCCGAGGCGCTTTGGGGAGCCAAACTCTTCATCGGTAACCATCCTCAGTGGGGTGCCTCCCTGTCCTTCATGCAGAATGCGCAGCGCTACCTCTTCTTCGGCGATCCCGCCGTGCGGTTGCCCAGTCCGGTCAGCAGCCTCGTCATCGCTCCCGCGAGTACCGACTCCCTGCGTGGTGGGGCCAGGGAAACCGTTGTCGTGGACCTGGCCGGATCCGGAATTCTGCCGGGCAGCGGAGTCGTTTACGACCTGCGCGTGGAAGAGTCGCGCCATCACAAGAGTGCCGAAGGAATCATCACGGTCAACTACTGGTTGCCCGGCGCGGCGGTCTTCCGCGGCAGTGGTGTGGTCCAGGACCAGACGTTGCGTATCCCTTTCAAGGTGCCGACCCAGTTGCGCTACGGCGAGAGCGGTAAGGTGCGAGTGATCGTCGAGACGCCCAACGGCGAGTGGGCTGGCGCCGACTCGATCCCGGTCGTGACCGCCGATCTCGGTGAGGTGGACGATGTGACCGGACCGGCCATCGATCTCTCCTTCGAGGATGGACGTTTTCGCGTGCGAGCCGGCACGCTGTTAGAGGCTGCTCTGCAGGATACCAGCGGCGTCAGCATACTCGGCACCTATCCGAGCAACAGTATATTGCTGGAATTCGATGAGAGCGGTTTCATGACCGACGTGTCCGAGTCTTTCATCTTCGAGTCGGGCAGCTACACGAGCGGTCGGGTCTCCATTCCCTTGCCGGGCGACCTGGCCCTGGGCAATCACAAGGCCGCTCTACACGCCAGCGACGTTCTGGGCAATGTGGGCAGTGATACCCTGTCGTTCCTTCTGGTGGCCGAAGGATTCGCCGGCATCGAGGACGTAACGGTTTACCCTAATCCAACGCCTGGACCATGCCGATTGATATTCGAGATCAGCGACCCCATGCTCATCGGCTGGGAAATATTTACCCTTGCCGGTAGACGCATCAGATACATGAGCGAGGACTTCGATACAGCCGGACCTCAGGTGATGGCGTGGGACGGTCGCGATCAGTGGGGCGATGATATCGCCAACGGTGTTTACATTTACGTGTTGCGTGGAAAATCGGACCTTGACGATGGACGTGATGTCAAGCAGACAGGTCAACTGGTGATCATGAAATGAATGCTCGCGGACGGCGGTCGGTGAAATAAACGAGCCGACCCGGGAATGCGGGCGTGATTCGGGAGGTCAACAACGATGAAGAGGATTATTATCGCGAGTGTGGTGGGGAGTTGTGTCCTGCTCTCTCTTGCGAGTCACAGCTGGGCCGTTTCTGGTGCTGGCGCCATCAATCTCGTCTTCCCCATCGGGGCGCGTTACAACGGCATGGGGGAAGCAGGAGTTGCGCTTGCCCAGGATGCCACCGCCTCGTGGTGGAACCCGGGCGGGCTGGCATTCTTGGCGGACCGCGGGAAATCCAAGGACCTCCACATCATGCAAACGCCCTTGGCGCAGGGGCTGGCCGACGACATCAACCTCTACTGGATCGGTTACGCCGGGCCGTGGGGTGCAGGTAACTTCGGCGTGAATCTGAATTACCTCTCCATGGGCGAGCAGATCGCTACCGACGAGCAGGGTAACGAGATTGGTACCTTCAAGTCCTACGAGTACGCCATTACTGCTTCCTATGGGTTGAAGGTTTCCCCGAATGTAGGAATCGGCTTTGGCATCAAGTACTTCCGGGATCGCCTCGCCCAAGACGAATTTTTGCAGGACGGTTCGGGCGGGTCCGGCGACTCCTTCGGCGTGGATCTGGGTGTACTCTGGAAGGTGCCGAGTTGGCGAATGAACTTGGCGGCTGCAATCTCCAACCTGGGGCCCGACATCAAACACGTGGACCAAGACCAGAGCGATCCGATGCCGCGTAAGTTCACGACGGGTCTGGCCTTCAGTGTGTTTTCCTCCGAAGCTTCCGCGCTCCTTCTCGTGGGCGATTACTCCGTGCCACTGTTGAAGTGGGACTCGGATAAGCAGGATTACGGGTACGGCGCCGAGTTTGGTGAAGAGGAGTTCGGCGCGGGGGCCGAATGGTCCTACGTCCAATCCCTGTTCTTCCGCATCGGGTACAAGAGCGCCAAGGCCGGTGACATCGAGGATTACACCTGGGGCTTCGGCGTTGATCTGTGGCGTTGGTTGGGGCAGGGAATCGGCTTCGATTACGCTTCAGTGCCGCAGGCCAAGGGTTTGGACAGGGTGAACCGGTTCTCTCTCTTGTTCCGTTTCTAGCAGTCGTTGTACTGATGAGCTGGTCTGATCCGCGGGGTGACCCCGCCGAGGAGGTGTTTCGTTGCGAGGTACGACAGAGCTGTGGAGAGGTTTCGGCCCGGGTTCGATTGGGTCGGTAGTCGGGATCGGAATCGTGCTCTGCGGTTTGATGAGCGCGGGC
>CBDURX010000412.1:0-3303 GCA_965369485.1 uncultured bacterium
CAGAACGATCTCGGTTATCATAACAGACCCAGTAATCATGTCGATCCCGGCGGCCATGACGACCACGGCCGCCACCTCGTCAACATCACCATCGTCTATCCCATCGGCACGAATCAGGACCCGGACATTACCACCAATCTGCGCTGGTCTCTGATCTACGGTCGCGTGGGAGAGGTGCGAGGCATCGATTACAACAGTGGGGTCTCTCTCATCCATCGGAACCTATATGGTGCGCAGTTTACCGGCCTCTACTCCCAGATCGGGGGAGAATTCCGTGGAGGAGTGCTCACGGTCGGTGTGAACCACTTCGCCGGTGACGGCAAGGGAGTCCAGCTGGCGGGACTGGTCAATTTCCACCGGTCCAGTTTCTGGGGATTGCAGTACGCCACGCTGTTCAACTACACGGAGGAGCGGTTCTGGGGCGTACAGGCGACCTCACTGTTCAACCTGAACGATGGAGATGGCTCCTTCCTGCAGATTGCCGGCATAGCCAACGCCAACGCCGGCGACTTCACCGGGCTGCAGGCTACCGCCTTCTTCAACTACACCAACAGGACATGCACAGGTGTACAGTTCGGAAACCTCAATACCGCCTCCCGCATGAGGGGGATCCAGGTCGGACTGGCTAATTTCGCCGACGACATGCGTGGGCTTCAGGTCGGTGTCGTCAACGTCGCTGGCCAGCACCACGGTTGGCCGATCGGGCTGGTCAATCTGGCCGAGAACAGCGACGAGGACTGGGTCAGCTTTGCCAGTACCCTGGCCGCCTTCAACACCGGTGTCCGGACCACGATCAACCGCTGGTACTCCATGCTCACGGTCGGGTTGGGCGATCTGCAACAGGAACACCAGGGCACACTCTTCTTCAGCTGGCACTACGGCCGCGTCTTTCCCCTGAGCCGGACCTGGAGCCTCAACGCGGACCTTGGATTCATCCACATCATGCCCGAGAAGAGCAACGACCCGGAGGTGAACGACGAGATGCGACCGGCGTCACAGCTGCGGTTACTGCTTGAAGCCAAGCTCGGTCACAAGTCCAAGATTTTTGGAGGAATCGGCCTCAGTTCGGTTGCCTCGACCTACAGCGACGAGGCGATCACGGAGGACGACACATTGTACGTATTGGGAATCTCGCTGTTTTGACACCATGCAGGAACGAGGGTACATGACGATCCGGATGATGAACGGCACGGCAGGCCTAACCGCTGCGTTCCTGCTGCTCTGTCTGGCGTCACCGTTCGTGAGCCGAGCGGATACGGAGTTGGTGGTGGCTCCGGCGGCTCCAAAGAATGTAGCCGCAACCGCGCTCGCCGCGGCAGCTATTGACACGGTAGCCATCACCGACAGTGTCGTCGCCACTGACAGTGTCGTCCTCGACCAGAACTTCGGGCGGGCGGCCCTGGAGGTCGTCGGCGTCAACACTGCCGTCTGGCTCTACGACCGTTTCATCCGAGCCGGCGGCGGCGAGGGCTTCCGGGTCGGCCTGGACTCCTGGATCGAGAACATCAAGAACGGCTTCGAGTGGGATGACAACTCTTTCTCTACCAATCAGTTCGCACATCCCTACCACGGCAGTCTGTACTTCAACGCCGCGCGCAGCAACGGCTACGGCTTCTGGGAGTCCATGCCCTTCACCTTCGCGGGCAGCTTCATGTGGGAGTACTTCAGCGAGACCCACCACCCCTCCGTCAACGACTGGATCGCCACCAGTGTCGGTGGCATCGCCCTAGGCGAAACGCTGTGGCGGCTTTCATCGGCTCTCCTGGATAACACGGCCACCGGCTCGGAGCGGCGCTGGCGCGAGGTAGGCGCCTTCGCCATCAATCCCATGCGCGGTTTCAACCGTCTGTTGACGGGTGAGGCTTCCCGGGTTCACGCCAATCCACCGGATCGGTTCCCCAACGCCATCTCCTCGCACCTCGAGGTCGGTCTGCGCACCATTGGCGAGGAAGCGTTCGGGGAGTCCGACACCACCCGCGCTTTCATCGAGTTAGAGTTCGACTACGGCGACCCATTCGCCGGCGACTTGGAGAAACCGTACGACCATTTCGACTTCGCCTTGCAAGTCAACTTCAAGGACAAGAGCAGTATCGGTCGAGCCCAGGTCAAGGGACTACTGGCCGGCCTGACGGTGCGCGAGACCGAGAACTCGCATCACATCATCGCGGCGTTCCAGCACTTCGATTTCATCAGCAACAACGCCTACGAACTGGGCGGACAGAGCGTCGGCGCCAGCTACCTGTCGCGCTTCGAGACCGAGCGTGGTCTCGTGCTCAGGTCCGCTCTGCACCTGAACGTGATCCTGCTGGGCGCGGCCAAGTCCGACTACTTGAACTTCTCTGGCCGCGAGTACGACTACGGTCCCGGCTTCGGCTTCAAGTTTGAGGGGTATTTCGGCCAGAACCACTGGCAATACCTGACCGTCGCCCACGAACAGTACTTGATCCACGCAGTCAACGGGAACAAGGCCAACCACCTGATAAGCTTTTCGCGGGTCAAGTTGAACGTCCCCGTCGCCGATTTCGTCGGCGTGGGCGCCGAATACATCCTCTATCTCGCCGACGCCTTCTACGAGGATTACCCCGACGTCACCCGCCGCAATCCGGAACTGCGTGTCTACGCTACCTGGCAGTTGGACTGAATCACCCCGCCTCTGGACCGATTGTCTCAGCCCGGCCCCACTCCGCGCTTGCTGCGAATGCGGAATTGACAGGTTGCCATTTGTGAGCATAATTTGCCCCCACTGGGACATTCACACGAGAACTCCAATAAAGGAATGGTTGCATGGTGAGGAAAGTTATCGTGCCCCTGCTCGCGCTGACTCTTTTCGGTACCAGTGCCTTTGCAGGTAACAACCACCGCAGCTTCGGGCTCGGCATCATTGCGGGGGAGCCGACGGGGATCAGCATGAAGATCTGGACGGGAGACAACAGCGCCGTCGATGGCGCTGTCGCCTGGTCTTTCGAGGGCGACAGCAGTATGCATCTTCACGCAGATTACATCGTGCACAAGTTCGATTTGATTCATGTCGACAGCGGCGCTCTGCCAATGTACTTCGGCATAGGAGGGCGATACCGGTCCCGAGAGAATCAGGACGACGACCTGGGTTTGCGCGTACCGGTGGGCCTGAACTACCTGTTCGCGGACTCGGCGTTCGACATCTTTATCGAGATCGTGCCGATACTCAATCTCGCTCCGAGCACGGAACTTGATTTGAACGCGGCGCTGGGGGCCAGGTTCTTCTTTTAGGTAGTGGCTTCGAAAATGTGTCTGGCTCAGATCCTGCCTCTGAGCCAGGCATGC
>CBDURX010000413.1:0-3272 GCA_965369485.1 uncultured bacterium
CGAGGCTGTGCTGGCGCCCCTTGGCTGGAACCTGACGAGACTTCACATCATCCTGCCCGTGGGCATCTCCTTATACACCTTCCAGACCTTTAGCTACAGCATCGACGTCTACCGCCGTCGCTTGGCGCCGTGCGACGACCCGCTGGATTTCGCCCTGTTCGTGGGGTTCTTCCCCCAGCTCGTGGCCGGACCCATTGTCCGGGCGGCTGATTTCCTGCCCCAGCTGGTCACGCCGAGGAGTCTGACGTGGGAAAGAATTTTCCTGGGCGGTCGCCAGTTCGTCTTCGGCCTGTTCAAGAAGGTGTTCATCGCGGACCGGTTGGCCTTCTTCGTGGACGAGGTGTTCGCCGACGCGGGTGCCTACAACAGCGCCACCAGCTGGCTGGCGCTCCTCTGCTACGCCGTGCAGATCTACTGCGACTTTTCAGGTTACTCGGACATGGCCATCGGCACCGCCCGCGTCCTGGGCTACGACCTGAAGGAGAATTTTCGCCACCCGTACCTGGCCACCAGTGTGGCCGATTTCTGGCGCCGCTGGCACATTTCCCTCTCCACCTGGTTGCGGGATTACCTCTACATCCCGTTGGGTGGCAGCCGTAAGGGTCCGCGCCGCACCTACTTGAATTTGATGGTGACCATGATTCTGGGCGGATTGTGGCACGGCGCCGCCCTGAACTTCTTGGCCTGGGGCGCCTGGCACGGAGTCGCCCTCGCCTTGCACCGGCTGCTGCATCGGCTGCTGAGCCCGCGCCTGTCCCGGGCCGAGCAGCAGAAGTGGCAGTTCTGGTATACCGTTCTGGGGTGGCTGGTCACCATGGGCGTGGTGCTGATCGGCTGGGTCTTCTTCCGGGCTGAGTCCTTCGCGCAGGCCTGGCGGTTACTGGAGAGGCTGTTCGTGCCGGCCGACGGAGTTGCGTGGGGGTTTCCCTTCGCCCTCGCGATCCTGGCTGTGGTGACCGCCTGGCATGTCCTGATGACCACGCGCTTCGCAAGATGGCGCAGCTTGCCGGCCACGGCCTGGTATACACCGGTCGTCCTGTTCGTGTTGCTCTGGCTAGTGTTGGTCTTTCCGCCCCGCGGTTTCAATCCCTTCATTTATTTCCAGTTCTAGTGGATCTAGCCCGGACGCAACGCGGCCGCCTTGCACAAAGGGTGGGTTTTCCTTTAGGATTATGACTGAGGACTGACCTGGGCTGATGGAAATCGGTCCGTGGCCCCTGTCCACGGACCAGACCTGCTTACACGGCCCTTGACCCTTGACCTGGAGCTATCATGCCTCTTCGCCCCACCTTTATGCAGGCCGCGCTGTTGCTCCTCGCGAGCACACTGGTAGTCGAAAGCACAGCCCTGGCCGCACCCGTGCCGTTGACTCCTCCTCGGGATGCCGCACCTTTGTCTGCAGCCTACCAGGCTCGCCATCACCGCATGATCGAGGCCGAGACCAAGGCACGTGTCTGGACCAAGTCAGCCCGCGTCGCGCCGGCTGCGACGGACAACATGAATCTCTACGACGTGATCCACTACGACCTGGACCTGGAGCTGGATCCGGTCATCCGCATGCTGTACGGCAGTGTTACCGTCACGGCCACGGTGGTGGGGGAGACCATCACGGAGGTGGACCTCGATCTCTACGGGAACATGACGATCAGCGGTGCCACGGCGGCCGGGGCACCCACGACATTCAGTCACGTCAACCAGGTCGTCACCATCGACCTGGATCGCACCTATGCAACCGGCGAGACCTTCACCGTCAGCGTGACCTACTCCGGCGATCCCGCCAGCGACGCTTTCAGCTGGAGCAGTTTCGGCGGCGCGGACTGGATCTGGACCCTGAGCGAGCCCTTCGGAGCCCGGCGCTGGTGGGCGTGCAAGAATGTCAACGACGACAAGGCCGATGCGGTGGACATTCGGGTCACGGTTCCGGACAACGGGTTGATCGTCGCTTCCAACGGATTGCTCGTGTCCGAGGTGGACAACGGCAGCACGCGAACATTCCACTGGCACGAAGGCTATCCCATCGCCACCTATCTGGTCTCGCTGGCCATTCACCCGTTTGCCACCTTCTCTCACTGGTACCACTACGCGCCCGGGGACTCCATGGAACTGCAGTATTACGTACTGCCCCACCAGCTGGACAATGCCCTGCTTGGTTATCCCGTCACCGTGGACATGCTGCACTGGTTCGCCCAGGGATTCGGCGAGTACCCGTTCGTCGACGAGAAATACGGCCACGCCCACTTCAACTGGGGCGGTGGCATGGAGCATCAGACGCTGACCAGTTTGAAGTATACATCCTACAACCCGTGGCTGATATCTCACGAGCTGGCCCACCAGTGGTGGGGTGACATGATCACCTGCGCCGACTTCCATCACATCTGGCTGAACGAGGGTTTCGCCACCTGGTCGGAGGCCTACTGGCGGGAACTGGGCGAGGGGATGGCGGGCTACCACGCGGAAATGAACCTCGCCGCCTTTTATGGCAGCGGCACCATCTACGTGGAGGATCCCTCCGACTTCGGCTCCATCTTCTACTACTGGACGACGTACGCCAAGGCCTCCTGGGTGGTGCACATGCTGCGCCACGTGCTGGGCGACGAGGGTTTCTTTGCGGCCCTGGCGGCCTACCGCGAGGCCTACGCCTACGGCAGCGCCACCACCGAGCAGTTCCGCGACGTCTGTGAGGCCAGCTCCGGTCTGGATCTGCACCCGTTTTTCCAGCAGTGGATCTACGGCGAGTTCTATCCCCAGTACGCTTACTCCTGGTACGCCCTCGCGGACGGCGATGCCACCCAGGTCCAGCTCAAGATCGCCCAAGTGCAGATCAATGCCGGTTTGTTCACCATGCCCATCGACGTGACCATCACCACGGACCAGGGTGTCTTCGACTTCGTGGCCCAGAACAGTCTGGCGGAGGAGTTCTACAGCTACGCGGTGACCGGCAACGTGCTGATGGTGGAGCTGGACCGGGACGAGTGGATCCTCAAGACAGTCACCGAGACCGCGGTGGATGTGCCCACAGGCGCAGTGGTGCAGGCCCGGTTGCTGCCGAATCACCCCAACCCGTTCAATCCGTTGACGACTATCCGCTTCGTGATCCCGACGGCCGGGCCGGTACGGCTGACACTGTATGACCTCACAGGGCGGTCAGTGCGTGACCTGATCGATGAGAGCTTCGCCGCCGGTGAGCACAGCATCGTCTGGGACGGGCGCGACGCGACGGGCGAGCGGGTCGCCTCGGGTACCTATTTCTACCGCCTGGAGTTACCTGGCTG